>PNIW01000039.1 GCA_002878315.1 Mesoaciditoga sp.
CGCAGAATCTGATTTGGGTTTCAAGGTTCTTTAATTATTATTCTACACGAGTATATATGAAATCTCAGGCAAGATCCATCCTGCCGAACTATCAGGTGGACAGAAACAAAGGCTTATAATAGCAAGTTTTATCGCCATGAGACCAAAAATTTTGATACTCGACGAGCCAACATCCGATCTCGATCCGGCGGGGAAGATCGAAATAATAGAAGCGATAGAAAGATTGAAAAAGGAAGGAAATTTAACTGTCATTCTTGTCGAACATAATCCCGAACTAATGCAAGCATTCGCAGATAGGATGATAGTCCTCAATGAAGGAGAAATCGTTGCTGAAGGCACCCCGGATCAAATTTATTCAAATATTGAAATAGTCAAAAAATACAATGTTTACACTCCGGAGATCGCCGAATTAAAGACCGGTAGTAAAAGATTCACAAGGATAAGGGATTTTATCTCGATGATTCCAAAGGGCGCGAAATTCGAAAGTATAGGAAGAAAATATTCACAGGTTCAATCAAAAACCATTTTAGAGGTAAAAGACCTTGATTTTTATTATGAAGACGGGACGCATGCACTCAAGGGTCTTTCGTTTGAAATAAAAAGGAATGAATTTGTCGCCTTGATAGGCCAGAATGGATCAGGCAAGAGTACTCTCTCTAAGATTCTGTCAGGAATAGAAGGCAATTTCAAAGGAAGCGTTAGAATAGCAAATCTGGATCTTCACGATTCAAAAAACAGGAAGCAAATGCCTTACCATGTCGGTTACGTTTTCCAGAATCCAGATCATCAGATCTTCAGCAGAAGTGTTTACAATGAAGTGGCCTATGGCCTAAAAAATATGGGCCTTTCTCCCTCAGTCATAGACGAAAAAGTTAAAAGCGTTTTGAAAAGTGTTGATCTGCTCGATAAAATAAATGAAGATCCTTTATTTCTTGGGAGAGGGCAGAAAAGAAGGCTTGGCGTCGCAAGCGTTTTGGCCATGCATCCCGAGATAATAATCGTTGATGAACCTACAACCGGACAGGATTACAAAATGTCGAGAGATATAATGGAACTTTTAAAAAGATTAAACGAAGATGGCACCACTATCATCGTAATCTCTCATGATATGCGCCTTGTGGCTGAGTTCTGTCCAAGATCCATAGTTTTGAATCAGGGGAAGATCATATACGATGGATCAACCTTCGAACTTTTCAAAAACAAAGATATTCTTGATAAAGCATCTCTAAGACCGCCCCAGATCGTTTCTCTTTCAGAAGAAATGATCCGGCTGGGAATGGCGGATGATATCTTCCTAACAGTTGACGAGATGAATGAAACTATTTCCAGAGTGCTTGTCTAAATTTTTATGACCATTTTCAGGTACTTTATAGCGTCTGTAGCACTTTTTGCGTAAAAATCTGCGCCAAGTTCCCTTGCAAGTGATTCATTCAGAGAAGCACCTCCGGCAACTACCGGGACGTTGAGGTGCTTCTTTTTGAGTTCATCAACAACTTCCTTTATTCGAGGAGCCGTCGTAGTCATCATTGCAGACAATCCAACCATTACGGGGTTTTCCCTTTCAACGGCCTCAACGATCTTCTCTGACGGCACGTCCCTTCCAAGATCTATGACCTTGTAGCCGGCACTTTTGACTATTGTTGCGACTATATTCTTTCCTATATCATGAACATCTCCCTTAACAGTCGCTATTACGAATTTGCCTGCATCTCCTCCAGATGGTATCAACTTTTGTACCTTTTCAAAGGCCTTCTGGGCCGTTTGAGCTGCAAGAATTAACTGTGGAAGAAAGATCTTTCCATTCCCATAAAGATCTCCAACCTTGTCCATGACAGGTTTTAGGTAATTTTCTATTATGGAAACAGGATCTTCTGTTTTAATTAGATCGTCGACAACTTTCATTAATTTTTCTTCCGCGCCGGTAAGAACGAAATTTAATAATTCGTCTGATCCCTGGACCTTTTCTACCTCGATCTGGGATTTTCTTGTTAAAAGCAAGGAGGCTTTCATATTGCCCATGACTGTATCATCAAGGGGATTCATTATGGCGGCATTCAATCCATTCAAAATGGACATTGCTAAAAAAGCGCCGTTTATGAAAGATCTGTCAGGCATTCCAAAAGAAATATTTGAAAGCCCGAAAATGCTCTTTAGGCCCATCGAATCAAGATAATTTATGGTCTTGAGGGTTTCTCGCGCATCGGATCCTGCACCTATTGCAAGAACTATCGGATCGAAAATGAGACGATCTTTTGTCAGACCTACCATTTCGGCTATCTCAAGCACGTATTCTATTGATCTTTTTCTTTCTTCAAAACTCTCCGGAACCCGCTCTCCCATGGAAAGGGTTATCAATATGCCTCCGTACTTTTTAACGAGATTTGCCCTCTTAACAAATTCTTCCTCAACAGCCCTTGCCGAATTCACAAGAGGTCTGCCGGGATATCTTTTCATTACAAATTCGAGAAAATCATACGTTTGAATATCAAGGGAGAGAGGCGAACCAATTTTGTACGAGATTGCGGCAATACTTTTAGACATAAAATCTTTTGATACAGTCTGCTCGACTCCGAAGTTGATATCAAGCCCGTGGGCACCGCGATCAACCTGTTCACGTGCCTGATCGATCAGATAATTTATATCTTCATCCTTGATTGCCTGAGAAAGTTTCTTTTTCCCGGCCGGATTTAGTCTTTCTCCTATGACGACAAATTTATCAAAATTGACAATAGACGAAGGGGATGAAATTGCAAAAAGCTTCTTATTTTCCTTATCTACCGGACCTCTCTTTCCTACCACCGTGGATATCTTTCTTGTGTGCAAAGGGTTCGAACCGCAGCATGATCCTATTATGTTTGCTCCTGATTCCCAGTAAGAATCCATATGGATGGCAAACTCTTCGGGAGTTACAGGATACTCGACCTTTTCGCCTTTTAATACAGGAGCACCAGCGTCCGGCTCAACGGTTAAGAATTTATGGGTGTACTTTGAGAGTTCTTCAAATATCGGAAGCATTTCCTCGGGACCAAGAGAACAATTTATTCCTATCGCATCGACATCCAGATCATCGAATGTGATCGCAAAATTGACGGGATCTGTACCCGTAAGCGTGCGGCTATTCTGCTCAAAAGTTAAATGTGCTATTAGAAATATGTCTTTCGATATGTCTCTTACGGCCATATAGGCGGCCTTTAATTCAAGAATGTCGGTGAAGGTCTCGAGTATGATCGCATCAACGCCCTCTTTTATAACAATAGAAGCTGTTTTTTGGAAATTATCGTAATATTGATCAAAGGTTCTTTCTCCCAAAGGATATGGAAGATCTCCGGTTGGACCTATATCTCCAAATACAAGTACATTCCCTGAAACACTTTTGGCTATTCTTACCGCATCTCTTACTATTCTTTCATGGTAAGATTCGAGTCCTATCTTGGACAGTTTTATCGGACTTGCACCAAACGTAGAGGTAAGAATAGCGTTGGACCCTGCATTTACATATTCTTCGTGGAGTTTCTTTATTGCCTCCGGATGTGAAAGGACGATCTCTTCTGGACTTTCCTTAAAGCCCCTTCTCATTAATTCTGTTCCGTAAGCGCCATCAAGGATTAAGACGCGATCTTTCAAAATTTTGCTTAATTCTTCTCTATTCAATTAGACCACCCTATAAATGCAGATATAGTTTTTCTCGGCAAAAACACAAAGGATTCCGGATCTATCGTCACAGATATCGCTTTTCCAAATTTAGATGCAAACCACTTATTCAAAGTTATCGGCAAATCTACATAACCCGGCGCTATCCTTGCGCTTCCCTTTAGAGATTTTTTTGATCTTAAAGATGCATCGAATTTTCTCGCCACATATTCCACAAATTCCGATCCCATAGAATCGAGCATGAAAGATCTTAGATCGTCTCCGCTTTGGTGAAAATTGGCTATTTCTTCATCTATCTGCTCTCCGAGAGTTATTAGCATGGCCGTTATCTCAATACTTTTTCCGAGTTGTGATTTTCCGAGAATCCCTGTTATTTTTACGTTATCTATTAAGATCTCTCCATTATCCATTGAAGGTACAAAATCATCGAAAGCGATAAGCGGCTTTGATACCTTCAAAAGCAAGGAAATAAGTTCTTCATAAATTGGCTTAAAATGATCGGGAATCTCTCCAATGCCTTTAAATCCCATCCGTGCGGCAATTGCCCTTTGAGGAATTTCAATTTCTTGAGGAGGAATTTCTATTACTTCCATTCTATTCTTACCTTTTTGTCTGTTTTTGCCGATTCATACCATGCGTCGACAACCTTCATGTCTTCGAAGGCTTCCCATCCATCTGTCGCGGGTTTTGTATGATTTTTAACGGCATTTTCCATATCTTCTATCTCAAGTACATAGGGATTTTTATCGATATAATCTCTTAACTGGAAGGCGCCGTTTTTCGAAACAATAACCCTTCCCATGTAATCCTGAAAAAGCGTATCCATAACGTACATCATGCCTTTGTCTCCACGAAATTCAAAAGACACACTCGGATATGTGTTAAAGCTCGCGTCCACAAGCGCTATACTCCCATTTGAGAATTTCATAATGCTTGCCGCATTCTGATCCACGGCGTAATTCAAATTATCGTTAATCGATTCCAATTCAATAACATTCGATCCGAGCATAAATCTCAGAGTATTTATAAGGTGAATTCCTATGTCCATTATCGCACCGCCACCGCTTAGGGATGGATCATACCTCCATTTATTTCTCTCGGTATTGACAAAAGAGAATGAAGCCTTTATTATACCTATCTCACCGAGTTCATCTGATTTAATTATATTCTTTGCGAGGATATTGTAACTGTTAAATCTTCCCATATAAGCAACTCCAAACGTTACACCTGCTTTATCGCAAAACTCTGCCATCTCGTAAGCCTCTTTTGCGTTCATACCAACGGGCTTTTCGCAAAAGACGTTTATGCCACGTCTGGCGCATTCTATAGTCTGATCTTTATGAAGAGCATTAGGCGTTGCAATGTAGACCACATCCACATCTTTTAAATGTGTCACTTCTGTCACGACCTTCACGCCGTCCATTTTAATCATTTCTGGATGGGAAGTAACAACACTTACAAGTGTGCCACCCGCCTGGCGCAAGGCGGGAAGAAATCTATTCTTTGATATGCTTCCGAATCCAACGATTGCCCATCTCACTATATCGCTTCCTTTCAAAATAATTATACTATCTTTCATTTCAAAAATTAAGTCTTCACTTTGTAATTATATTTCAATAATGATTTAAAAATGTTATAATCTGACACTGTCCCATTTTAACATTTGAATGTTAATTGACTTTTCTTCTTGACGCTTTTCTCAATGCAATCAA
>PNIW01000111.1 GCA_002878315.1 Mesoaciditoga sp.
CCGCCAGTTCAGCGGTAATCAGTGTTCCTTTAAGTAAAACCTGCAAAATTGAAAGAAGATCCATCTTTATTTTCCGAAGTACTTATCAACGAGAGATGTCAGTTGACCAGAACTGCGCATTTTTGACAACCCATCGTTTATCTTAGAAAGCAATTCGCTATTTCCTTTGTTAACCGCTATGCCATAATTTTCATTGGTTATTATTATTCCGACGATTGAAACAGGCTGAGTCTGGGCAAATCTTTCGGCAACCGGGCTATCAAGAACGACTGCGTCAATTTCACCGTTCAAAAGTGCCTGAAGCGCATATATAAAACTTTCGTATCTCACTATACTTTTCAATATATTTGTTTTTATCAGGTTATCACTTACCCACAGATCGCCTGTCGTTCCCGTTTGAACACCTACTTTGTGATTTCCGAAGAGAACTGTAAGGTTATAATTTGAATTCTTCTTTACTATCACGTCTTGATCGGCGGACCAGTAAGGAGTTGAAAAATCAACGACCTTTAACCTCTCCGGTGTTATTGTCATGCCGGCTATTGCTATATCTATTATACCGGATTTAAGTGCCGGTATCAGGGAATCGAAGGACATATCTCTTATTTCAACCTGAAATCCTTCAAGGTTGGCAATCGATCTTATTAGATCCATATCAAATCCAACGTACTTTCCATTGTCGACATATTCGAATGGCGGAAAATCGGCAGAGGTTCCAATTATGTAAGTTTTCGAAAGAGCAAATGATCCAAAGATCAAAAGTATAACCAAAATAACGAAAATCCTTTTCATTTTCATACCTCCCTTTCTGTTTTAAAAAATTATACCATAAAAGTTAAATGATAAATGATTTAATTTTAATTTACGTTTAAGGATTTAAAATATAAAAGTGTATTCTTTATGTAATGTTTGAAACATTTCGCGCCTTTTTTCAAAACTGATATATAATATGCAAAATCAGAACAGTCGGAGGGAAAAGATGGAAAAACTTCTTGAAAGGTATTCAAAATTTTTACCGGTAAATGATAGGACTCCCATTATAACGCTCGGAGAGGGTTTTACTCCGCTTTTAAAGGCCCGCCATATAAGTAATATGATGGGTATAGAAATTTACCTGAAGTACGAAGGAATGAATCCGACCGGATCATTCAAAGATAGAGGAATGGTAATGGCCATGGCAAAGGCCATCGAAGAGGGCTCGAAGACCGTAATATGCGCGTCTACTGGAAATACTTCAGCGTCCGCCGCTGCTTATGCAACGGCCTTTGATTTGAAATCGATAGTTGTGATCCCGGCCGGTAAAATCGCGATAGGAAAACTTGCCCAATCTTTAGTATACGGCGCAAAGGTTATCCAGATAGACGGAAATTTTGACGATTGTCTTAGATTGGTAAGACTCGCAAGCGAAAAATTCCCCGTGACCGTTGTTAATTCTATAAACCCTTACAGGCTCGAAGGCCAGAAAACGGCCGCTTTCGAGGTAATAGATGTCCTTGGCGACGCTCCGGATTATCATTTCTTGCCTGTTGGAAATGCCGGAAATATAACGGCTTACTGGATGGGCTATAAAGAGTACAAAAATGCAGGAATGTCTTCAAAATTGCCACATATGATGGGCTTTCAGGCCGAAGGAGCGGCCCCTATCGTGAGAGGATTTCCCGTAGAACCAGAAACTATAGCAACAGCGATAAGAATAGGAAATCCCGCAAATTGGCAGAAAGCGATAAAGGCAAGGGACGAGTCTGGAGGCATAATAGATATTGTGTCTGACAGGGAAATACTTTATGCACAGAGTCTCATAGGATTGGAGGGTATCTTCTGCGAGCCGGCTTCAGCGGCTTCAGTTGCCGGCATACTGAAGATGAAGGAAAAAGGTCTTTTCAAAGGAGGAGAAAAGGTAGTTGCAACTCTGACCGGAAATGGATTGAAGGATCCTCATGTTATCGAGAAAGAGTATGAAAGCAGGATCAAAGTTATTCCCGCAAAATTCGAAGACTTCGCAAGGGAGATAGAATCATGAAATTGATCCTTTCGGCTCCCGCAACGATCGCGAATGTAGGTGGCGGTTTTGACACATTCGCGCTGGCCATAAACCTAAGAAATGAAGTAATCATCGAAGAATCTTCGAATTTCTCGATCATTGAGAAGGGAATAAAGATAGAAGGAGAGGATCTTTTCTTGAAATCTTTCAAAATGATGATGAGAAAGTACGGCCTCGATCTGAATTACAAAATAGAGAAAAAGACCATGATTCCTCCCAAAAAAGGCCTTGGATCGAGCGCTGCTTCCGTAGTTTTGGGAATAGCGGCCGCAATGGCAATAAATGGCTCTTTATCGCGAAAGAGAATCTTTGAGATCGCATCTGAAACGGAAGGTCATCCTGACAACGCAGCCGCGTGTGTCTACGGCGGCTTTACCGTAAGCGGCCGCTTTGAAAATAATTACGTTGCGAGATCTCTTTCTCCGATCTTTCCTTATCTGACGATCGTAATACCTCCATTTTCTACCTCTACCCATGAAGCCAGAAAAGTACTTCCTAAAATCGTCTCTTTAGAAGACGCGGTTTTTAACGTCCAGCATGTGGCTATGGTAGTTGCAAATCTTGGAAAAAAGATGAAAAGGGAATTCTTCGAAGACAAACTTCATCAGGAAAGAAGACTTTCCCTTTATCCAGAATTGAAGGAATTTTTTGAAAGAATAAAATCAAAAACAAACGATCCCGTTTTCATATGCGGGTCTGGAAGCGCTTTAGCCGTTGCGGGAATTCATTTTTTAGATGTCCCATCCGGATGGGAGGTGCTTCACAAAAGCGCCTCCAAAAGAGGGCTTACCGTCCGGCGTTTGTAAAGTATTCGAGAATTTTCACGGCATTTGTGGCAGCACCAACTCTCACGTTGTCTGCGACATTCCAGAACATCAAGGCATTTGTGGGAGAGATTCTCACTCTTCCAACGTGCGAGAGATCGCTACCTTTTATCTCAACAGGTGTGGGATAATCGTCCCATACTTTAACGTAAGGAGTGTTCTTCCACGCTTTCAGGACTCCATTGAGATCAAAGGGATTTTCGAATTCTGCCCAGACCGATTCCGAATGGCCGTAGAAGACGGGCACTCTTACAGTTGTGGCCTCAACCACACAATCACATTCCATTATCTTTCTTGTCTCATTGTACATCTTCATCTCTTCTTCGGAAAAGCCATTTTCAAGGAAAGGGCCTATTTGTGGAATGCAATTGTAGGCGATCTGTTTGGGATAAACCTTTGGAATGATATCCCCTTTCATCTCCATTTCGAGTTCTTCTATGCCCTTATGGCCACTTCCGGATACGGCCTGCATTGTTGTGACGACTACATGCTTTAGACGGTAAAGATCATGAAGTGGCTTTAGAGCCATTACGAGTTGGATCGTAGAACAGTTCGGATTTGCTATTATCCCGCGATAATTTTTCAGAACATGAGAATTGACATCGGGTACAACAAGCGGAATCTTTGGATCCATTCTGAATGCCGAAGAATTGTCTATGACAGTTGTACCGCAATCTGACGCTATGGGAGCGAAATGCTTTGAGATCTCTTTCCCGGCCGAAAAAAGCAGAAAATCGAATCCATCTTTCATTGCCTCCTCTGTCAGAATCTCAACGGAAATATTTTCACCGTGAAAGGGAATTTTTACTCCCTTCGATCTTTCTGAGGCAAAGAGTCTAAATTCATCAAAGACATGGCCTCTTTCTTCGAGCACCTTTACCATTGTTCTTCCGACTTCTCCAGTTGCTCCAACGACTCCTGCTTTCATCTTATTCCTCCAGTCCAAATCTTTTTGCCACGGCCTTGGCGGCCTCTTTTACTTTTTCTCTCTTTACAATGCAGGAAATTCTGCTATTTGACGTGCTTATCATGTCTATATTTGCGCCGGCAGATGCTATGGCATCGAACATGTTGTAAACTATTTCCGAAGATCCCACGATATTTACGCCTATTATCGAAATCTTTGCCATTGTATCATCAAAATAAATCCCGTCAAGTTCCATCTCGTGCTTTAACATTTCCATGGCCTTCAAAGCATCTCTGGATTCTTCTTTTGAGACTGTGAAGGCTATATCATTTTTGCCATCTTTGTGCATGCTCTGCACTATCATGTCTAAAGAGACGTGGTATTGTGCGAGCTTTTTGAAAGTTGAAGCGGCAATACCCGGAACGTCCGGTACTCCCGAAAGGACTATTTTCACAATCCCTTCGTCAACGCTCAGAGATCTGACAAGAGGTTCTTCCAATTTACCAGCCTCCTCAATAATTGTTCCATCCGATTCTTTGTGTGCGTGTTTTACAACTACTTTCACATGGTACCTACGGGCAAGTTCAACCGATCTTGGATGCAGGACCTTTGCTCCATTTACTGCCATTTCGATCATTTCATCGTACGATACTTTATCGAGTTTTTTTGGCCTTTCCACATATCTTGGATCTGCCGTGTAGACCCCATCAACATCCGTGTATATTTCGCACAGATCTGCCCCTATTCCATACGCTATGGCCACGGCCGTCGTATCAGATCCACCGCGTCCGAGAGTTGTTATTTCTCCGTCCGGGCTTATTCCCTGAAAGCCAGCGACTACAGGTATGAATCCCTCGTCTAAAAGTGAGAGTATTCTGCCCCTGTAAATCCTTTTCAAAGTTGCCCTTGAGTGCGTTGAATCTGTATCGATACCAGCCTGAAAACCCGTTAAAGAGATGGCTTTCTTTCCCAATTTTGAAAGTGCCGAGGCCATAAGCGCTATTGATACCTGCTCGCCGGTAGATGCTATCATATCGTATTCTCTCGGATTTGCGTTAGAATTTACCTGATTTAGAAGATCTATCAAATAATTCGTCGTCTTTCCCATAGCAGATACAACGACAACTATCTTGTTTCCTCGATCGTAATCTTTGGACACCTTATTGGCTATTTTCAATATCTTTTCCGTGCTCTCAACCGAAGTACCTCCGTACTTTTGAACTACAATCATCTCTTCCTCCGGTAAATACTTTGGTTTCATATTAGCACCATATCTTTATTTATTATTTGCTAATATATTAAATCTTAATTTAAAACACATATCAAAACAAAAAAGCGAAGG
>PNIW01000068.1 GCA_002878315.1 Mesoaciditoga sp.
CCTCTTAAAGCAATTCACAATTGATAATTCATAATTGACAATTTTCCATTTTCAATTGTCAATTTTCAATTCTAAAAGACCAGTCCTCCGTCAACGCCGAGTACCTGACCGGTTATGTAATTTGCTTCATCTGAGGCCAAAAAGAGATACGCATTCGCGACATCTATGGCCTCTCCCATTTTTCCGAGAGGAGTTTTCGTCTTCATTTGCTCTATAACCTTTTCCGGCACACTTTCGGTCATGGGTGTCTTTATGAAGCCCGGTGCGACTGCATTTACACGTATGCTGTACCTTGCGAATTCTTTTGCCCATGTTTTCGTCATGCCAATCAAACCGGCCTTGGCCGCTGCATAGTTTGTTTGGCCTATGTTTCCGTATATTCCGACGACCGAAGACGCGTTCAATATGACTCCGTTTCTTTGGTTCATCATGTAAGTCACAACTGCCTGAGTTACGTTGTAGATTCCTTTAAGGTTTATCGAAATGACCGCGTCGAAATCAGATTCCGGCATTCTGACAAGAAAGTTGTCTCTTGTTATGCCGGCATTGTTTACAAGAATATCGATACGCCCGAGATCTGAAAAGATCTTATCGACTATTGTTTTAACCTCGTCATGCTTTGAAACATCCATTTTGTATATCCTGTAAGCGTCTCCAATTTCAGACTTTGCCTTTTGCAAAGCCTCCTCGTTGTAATCACATGCGGCAACGATTGAGCCTTCTTTTATGAACAACTTGGAAGTCTCCAATCCGATTCCGCTCGCGGCTCCCGTTATAATCGCCACTTTTCCCTTTAACCTCATATTTGACCTCCTCAAAATGAACAATTCTCAATCGTCGCACGTATCAGTATATATGGTTTGATATTGCAATTCTTTTCAACTCTTCTCTGAATGCTGGATCTGCTATCGAGATGAGTAATCTTGCCCTCTCACGAAGACTTTTCCCTTTCAAATGAACGGCCCCGTATTCGGTCACAATCCAGTCCACGTCCTGACGCGGTACGGTTACTCCAGTGCCTTCCGGTAAAAATGGGACTATTTTGGAAATTTTTCCATCTTTTGCGGTAGAATGAAGCGCTATTATGCCTTTACCGTCCTTTGCCATTGAGGCGCCCCGGTGTGTGTCAAGTTGGCCTCCGGTGCCGCTGTAATGCTTAAATCCTATGCTTTCAGATGCAACCTGTCCGGTTAGATCGACCATCAAAGCCGTGTTGATGCTTACCATTTTGTCATTTTGGGCTATCACGTAAGGATCGTTGACGTATTTGCCTCTCAAAAAGAGAATGCCGGGATTATCATCCACGAAATCGTACATGCTTTTCTCTCCGAGTCCGAAGGTGCACACCATCTTTCCGGGCCAGAGTGTCTTTTTCTTGTTTGTTATTACCCCTTTGTTTAAAAGTTCGATCATGCCCTGAGTCAGCATTTCCGTATGAATTCCGAGATCATGTTTGTGTTCCAAAAAAGACGCGACTGCATTTGGAATTCCTCCAATCCCAAGTTGAAGCGTGGCACCGTCATCTATGAGATCCGCTATGTGTCCGGCTATAAGTTCGTCTTCTTTTGTCGGAGTTGCATTCATTATCGTTGGAATGGGATAATCAACTTCTATTATGTAATCAACCTCAGAGATGTGAATTTGCGTATCTCCATGTGTCCTCGGTGCATTTGGATTTACCTCAAGCACTATTTTATCGACATTTTCTACCATTTCTTTTTCATAAACAACGCTCAACGACAAAGTCAGATATCCGTGTTTGTCCATCGGAGAGGCTATGCCCCAGTAAATATCGGGCTTATCGTTTTGAAGTTTGTCCGTGCCCGCTAAATGTAAATTGTTGGGTATGTAGGTCACCGTTCCTATGCCCATATTTGCGGCTTCGCGGGTGGGATTGCTGTAAAACCATGACTCGTTGAGAAATTTTGACGAAAATTTTGGATCCTTTTGGACCGGAAAATCAACCACGTCAAGGCACGAAAAGATGCGTAAATTATCGAATTGACAGTTTTTAAGGTTGTTCAGAAATGCCTGTGGTTCCATAGCCGCCATTCCGAGTACGACTGTTTTATTCCCGGAAAGCACTTTTTTCATAACGTCTTCAACATTTGCAACTTTCGACCTGTAAAGTTCGGAATTCATCTTATCTCTCCTCTAAGACCATGCATTAAAAATTTCGATATTTCCTTGACGTACCTTTTCAATTCGTCGATATCCATATCTTTTTCTATTATCGACTCAAGACCGATTTGATGGCCAATTCCCATAAGCATGTAAGATAGCAAGACGGGTTCAAATGGTCTGTACTCGTTGTTTTTGAATGCCCTATCGAGTGGCTTGATGTAAGATTTGGATATTTGAGCGTAATAATAAACGGATGTTTTCGAATCGACGAATTCCATCTCTCTTACTATCGAATACATCTCTTTGTGATGTTTGAAAAAATCCAAAAATCCCATGTACCCTGATATTTCCGCGTCTCTTCTGTCCGTAAACCTCCAAACATATCTTCTCAAATTTCTCTTTAAAGCCTCAAGCGTTGAAGAAACGAGTTCTCGCAAAGCCTCTATCTTGGAATCGAAATGCACGTAAAACGTCCCGAGGCCGACGCCTGCGAGGTTGGATATGTCAGAGATCTTTGTCTTCGAATAGCCTTTGCTTCCAAAAAGTTGTTCTGTGGCAGCGAGTATTTTTTTGTGGGTTACCGACCACCGGGATTTGAATTCGAATTGATCTTCACCGAGTTCCGGAAGCATTTCAAAAGCATCTTGATTTATCAGATGATCATCCGGATCTATGCCGTTGTATATGAGATCAAAAACTGCGTCTATGACTTTTTCGTCTATTTTCTTTTCGCTTGACATGGCATACTCTATAACGACGAAATTTACAATCCCCATCATAAAAAGATAAAAAGCCCTTTTGGATGTTGAATCGAGAATTTCGAGAAATTCTTCAGACATAAAATTGTAGAGGTCGTCGTAAAATTCCATCGAAATATGGGGAAAAAGGAATTCGGCATTCCTGAAAACGGAATATTCGTTTATCTTTTCAGAGATAGATTCCACAAAGGCTTTAATAAAAATCCTAAATCTTTCTTCATCGCTCGAAGAACGTGTGTTTGCCATCATGTCATGAATGTTTTGCTTTAGCCATTCGGTAAGATCATGAACGATCTGGATCAAGATCTCCTCTTTGGAATCGAAATACTGATAAAATGAAGCGTTACCTATATTACACTTTTTCGATATCATGGCCGCTGAAACTTCCTGATACCCATTTGTTCTAAACAATTCAACGGACTTTTCAATTATCCTGTTGTATGTGTTTATACCCTTTTCAGATGTGGGTACTCTCGGCATTCATGATCTCCTCCCCCCATATAAGCGTTGTGGCAGACCATATATAACCAATTCCGGCACCGACAAAAACAACCAGATCACCGTTTTTTATCTTTCCGTTTTCAAGTGCAAGGGAAAGCGAAAGTATTTGATCGTTTTGGCCTATATGACCGTAATTCTCAAGATAAATCGTTTTATCGCCGGAAAGATTTAACCTTTTTAAAACCTCTTCGTGGGCGGATCTCTTCATGTGCAAGATTGCAAGGTAATCTATATCTTCGACGGCATATCCGCTTTGCTCGACGGACATGCGTATCGCCTTTTCAAAGTTTTCCATCGAAAGCGCGTCAAGTTTTTCCTTCATCGAATCGGGATTGACGACATCCAAATACCCCCGGCCATTTGCAATGCCATCGCAATTTACAGGCTCTTTAGTGCCACCCATTGGAACAACGACATCTTCCGAAAAACTTCCGTCCGTTATGGTAACAGTCTCGAGAATGACGTTGGGCGCATTTCTTTTTATGATCATGGCCGCTCCTCCGGATCCGAGGTCGTACATGAACCTTGTCTTTGGATTTTTGTAATTGACAAAATCACAATTTCTGTATCCGCTTACCAAAAGCACGGTATTTATTTTTTGATCGGATAGAATCAAACTTTTTGCGACTTTCATGCCAACCATCATGCTGCCGCATTCGGCTTCCATATCAAAAGACCACGCACGATTTGCGCCGAGCTTTTCTGCAACGTAAGTTCCGGCAAGCCATATCGGATAGTCTTTGTGCTGCGATCCGTTCCAAATCACAACATCTATTTCCGATGCATCACACTTTGCCATCTTCATTGCCTGAACGGCTGCTTTCACTCCCATAATACTCGGATGATCTTCGGGTCCCGGCATCGGCTTTCTTTTTATCCCGAGTTTCTCTTCAACGACCCATTTGGGAAGAGCAGAAAGTTCGGCTATCTTCTGAGAATCCCAAAAATTGTCCGGAATGTACACGCCTATTCCAACTATGCCAACGCTCATTTTCACTCCTATACATGTATTATGAATCACATTTCATAAGAAAAATGAATCATCTTTCATATTGTAATTCTTGAACAGATACGTCGCAATGTCGAAATATGGCTGAAAAGAGCCGTTTGTGATGTTTGCGAAAGTTGACTGACGATTGTCTCGCTCTTTCAAAGTAAATCGAGCATCTGCTTTATTTCTCTTCAATTGAAGTTTTTTATCATTTTATCAATGCTTTTGTTGTATACTTAGCTCACTTTAAAAGTCGAATGTTGATTTACTGTGAGCGCAGGGGCAGGATGCTCTCGAGATGGGCCTATGATTATGTCAAAATACATACCATTAGAAGCAAAAAGGTACGCATTTCCAGGAGATCTTCCATGGCTGATCGTCTTTTTGAACTGAAAAGATGCTTCATAGTTACAAAATATATGATCGAAAAATCACCAAAAATGCTTGATCTCGTGAATCTTCACCTTTCAGCATTCGATCGGGATGGTGAATTAAGAAAGATAGAACTGGATTATTTGAAAGATTTTATGGTTGAAGAATACAAAAAAGGCAATTACGTTGTTGTTGAAGGAAACTGGAATAATATCATGTTAGGCGTACGGAAGATAGATACATTTTCATTAGATTTTATGATTGCCACAGAAATGCCTCTTTTCAAGATGGTAACTTCTTATTCTGAACTT
>PNIW01000019.1 GCA_002878315.1 Mesoaciditoga sp.
TTCCCTTGTTTTGCTTGGGAATCTTTTAAATTTTACTCTTTTTTCTCAAGTTATCAAAAATTTTTTAGTGGGATTATAAAAAAATTTGTTACATGAAATTCCCTTTTCTGCCTAGGGAATATATACGAAAAGTTCAGTTGTATATATAAACTCTGCTGATTATTTTTTACATGAGGCATTTGAATACAAAATAGAATAAAATTCATGTAATTAGGTATACGTAGGAATCCGCATATGGAAGTAATATAAGAGAAAATAAGAAGAGAGGATCGGAATCCATGAAATGGAATTGAAAGAAAGTTATTAGCACATCAAATCCAACAATTTCGTTTTTTGCCAGGAATCCATGAAATGGAATTGAAAGCAATTTCATATAAAACGACATTGTTTGATTATGCCGCAATTTGAATCCATGAAATGGAATTGAAAGACACAATAATTACCATTAGATTTGACAGTAGCACTAAATGAACCGAATCCATGAAATGGAATTGAAAGTAGTATACCATAAGTCTTTGAAAATGGCACTAATTCTACATAGAGAGGATCGGAATCCATGAAATGGAATTGAAAGTTAAACTCTAATTGTTCTTGATCATAGCGATATATGTATTGATTATGAATCCATGAAATGGAATTGAAAGCAACAGTTTTTTTAGCTTTTGGTGATTCAATTAATATGAATCCATGAAATGGAATTGAAAGTTGTATAATGAAAACATGTAATATAATAAAACGTAGTCGTTGGAATCCATGAAATGGAATTGAAAGTTAATTTTGATTATATGCCCTGCCTTCATTATATCATTTAAGAATCCATGAAATGGAATTGAAAGTTGGATATGATATCCACATTTCAGAAGGCACATTATCGGGAGAATCCATGAAATGGAATTGAAAGGACGTGTCTTGGTTTAGTTTAGCAACTTTGCTATTAAGAGAATCCATGAAATGGAATTGAAAGTCCTCTAATCTTATTTTTAATTGAACTACTACAACAACGTGAATCCATGAAATGGAATTGAAAGATATTTGTAATTATCTCCAAATATATGCTCACAATATTTATGAATCCATGAAATGGAATTGAAAGATTCTTCCTCTATTTCTTTGTAGCCCCCCCTTAGCCTCAAAGAATCCATGAAATGGAATTGAAAGATACATATGTTTTGCCATTTTTGATATTATCTTTTTTACCTGAATCCATGAAATGGAATTGAAAGATAAGATTTCATGGAAAAAATGCATCAAGACATTTATTAGTTGAATCCATGAAATGGAATTGAAAGGAAGAGGCCTTACCTTTTCCACCGCTGGCCATGTTCTCAGAATCCATGAAATGGAATTGAAAGTGCCCTCATGATTAAGTGCCTCAAATATGTATATTTCCCGTGAATCCATGAAATGGAATTGAAAGAGTGGTTTGTTCATGTCCTCATATATTCTATCGAGACTTGAATCCATGAAATGGAATTGAAAGAATTGTTTAGTTAATTGTAAATACTTAACTCTAATAGGTGTGTGAATCCATGAAATGGAATTGAAAGGCATGGACTGCAAGTGGAAGTAATCCCGTTATAACACACGAATCCATGAAATGGAATTGAAAGACAGGTAATGCAATGAAAAACGGACACTTGTTTAAAATAAAGAATCCATGAAATGGAATTGAAAGCTTCCATAGGCAAAAATTAGCACAGGTTTTGTTATTGTGTAAGAATCCATGAAATGGAATTGAAAGGGTGAAGGCTTCCATTTTATTAAATCAAGCTCTCTTAGTGCTTCTATGAATCCATGAAATGGAATTGAAAGAGTAAAAAAGAACCTTTAATTGCATGGTATGGTAGGGTAAAGAATCCATGAAATGGAATTGAAAGACGCAATAAAACACGCCTACAAAAAAAGGCGTGGTCAAATGTGAATCCATGAAATGGAATTGAAAGATATTTTCTGCTATATCTATTGTTGTTTCTACAAAATTTATGAATCCATGAAATGGAATTGAAAGATTCTTCTTCAGGAATTTTGTTTATATCCTCAATCTCTCTTTGAATCCATGAAATGGAATTGAAAGCAGTGTCTGACACTGTTGTTAATATGTCAAATAAATGATATTTGAATCCATGAAATGGAATTGAAAGCGACAGTTATATAAGTAGTGTGTAAAGTTTATATAGTTTGAATCCATGAAATGGAATTGAAAGTTAGGGGGGATGCCAATATTACCAAATCGGGGGAGAAAAAGAATCCATGAAATGGAATTGAAAGAGTTTTTAATTCGCCGTTCTGTACTTGAGACACTGTTTTGAATCCATGAAATGGAATTGAAAGGAACTATTTGAGAAAACAATTGAGGTAATTTCATCTATTGGGATACGAATCCATGAAATGGAATTGAAAGGCTCTGGGGGTTCACATTTTCTTCCGACATTTCTATCCCCGGAATCCATGAAATGGAATTGAAAGTTCTAACTTCCTCTTCGTTCATTTTCTCACCCCCGAAAAAAGAATCCATGAAATGGAATTGAAAGTTATATCTTCTTTTATGTTTTTAAGGAAAGATACAAAATCTTTGGAATCCATGAAATGGAATTGAAAGGGCTCATTTATCAAAACAGGAAAAGTTGATTGACTTAATACCTCGAATCCATGAAATGGAATTGAAAGAAAATATTTGGGTTTCCTACAAAATTAACAAAACCATACACTTGTGAATCCATGAAATGGAATTGAAAGTTGAAAGATGGTTTTACAAATAAATGGTCTTCATGATCATTTTCTATATTATGAATCCATGAAATGGAATTGAAAGTCTAGTAATAGGGTTTCCAGATGGTTTTACAAATAAATGGTGAATCCATGAAATGGAATTGAAAGGGTACCTTAAACGTGCCATCTGGATATACGTTAACGACAGAATCCATGAAATGGAATTGAAAGGTATATATTGGACAAACAATAACATTTAGTGGTACATTACAGAATCCATGAAATGGAATTGAAAGGTGGCAAGTATCTTCATCCACGGCCACATATAATGTACCAGGGGAATCCATGAAATGGAATTGAAAGTTTTATTAGTTTCATTTTTTCATATTGCAATAACGTGTTTGAATCCATGAAATGGAATTGAAAGATACTGACTAAAGCAATAACAATTAATATTGTAGTTTTGAATCCATGAAATGGAATTGAAAGATTATTACTTTTGACCCTGTCATATAACTAAATACTTGTTTATTGAATCCATGAAATGGAATTGAAAGTAATTTCTTAACTTTTTCACTCATTGCTTTTTCTCCCCTGGAATCCATGAAATGGAATTGAAAGACATGAATGGTCTTTATTTACTTGCAAGTAAAGATAAATTAAGAATCCATGAAATGGAATTGAAAGTAATGATATTAGGGAAGCCTTAAAATGATTTCAATTAATTGGACGGGAATCCATGAAATGGAATTGAAAGCCCACAAATGTCTGATGTTATAGTAATTGAGCACAGAGGTTCGAATCCATGAAATGGAATTGAAAGTTTTTGTGGGGTGTCGGTGTTATATATATATGTATCTAGAATCCATGAAATGGAATTGAAAGCCTTTTTACGCACTACTGGATATACCTGACAGCCCTTAGAATCCATGAAATGGAATTGAAAGAATAAAAAACGCTATAACACTTTTTGGGCAATATACATCATGAATCCATGAAATGGAATTGAAAGATTATGAAGCCCTATTTATCAAAAAGTGATTACTCTGACTTTGAATCCATGAAATGGAATTGAAAGTCGTGGGAAGCAAGTGAATATACTTTATATCTAACTTTTAACTGAATCCATGAAATGGAATTGAAAGCACAGACACCTCATTATAGTTATCAATTAAATCTAAAACCTTGAATCCATGAAATGGAATTGAAAGGTTGAACCGTTTCCTGCGCTTGCATTAGTATATGAAGTACTTGAATCCATGAAATGGAATTGAAAGTAAATAATTATCTCATTACTTGCCTCCTCGCTCACACCACGCACGAATCCATGAAATGGAATTGAAAGTCTACGCCTGGGGCATAAATCCTTTAACTTTTATAATTCACTGAATCCATGAAATGGAATTGAAAGTTCCTTTACTTGAACCACTATCGCAAAATCATCTTTAGAATCCATGAAATGGAATTGAAAGATATGGAAGTTTATAGAAAAAAAGCAAATGACATCAAGATATTTTAGAATCCATGAAATGGAATTGAAAGTGGTATGCTTTCATATTCTGCTAATTCTATTGATGCTATTATGAATCCATGAAATGGAATTGAAAGATATGTATTGGAAAATCATTAAACTTTATGTAAAAAGAATCCATGAAATGGAATTGAAAGGGGGGCTTACTGTATACAATAAATCAAAAGAAGGTTTTTTTATGAATCCATGAAATGGAATTGAAAGCATATATTTAATGCAGATGCTACAAAAGATGCTACACCCCAAGAATCCATGAAATGGAATTGAAAGACTATCAATATATAGTTATCCTTTTTGTTTTAAAAGGCTTTTGAATCCATGAAATGGAATTGAAAGAGTCCCTTACAGCAAAAGGGTTATGTCTATATTCCCAGTTATTAGAATCCATGAAATGGAATTGAAAGAGGGAAAAAGGCGGAATTCTTGCATTTTTACAAACGCAAATAAGAATCCATGAAATGGAATTGAAAGACAATTTTGGTTTTTACAGGTAGGGGTTATCATGGATATTTCAAGAATCCATGAAATGGAATTGAAAGACTTGATTCCCTTCCATTCCTTCCTCCCTCATATCCTGAGAATCCATGAAATGGAATTGAAAGTGCAAAATATTTATAAGCTCTTCCTTTTTCTGATTTTCTTCGAATCCATGAAATGGAATTGAAAGTTCAATATCTAACACATAATTATTTAATAACAGGTTCAGAATTAGAATCCATGAAATGGAATTGAAAGATATCTATCCCTGCCTTTTTATATGAATAAACAACAGGAATCCATGAAATGGAATTGAAAG
>PNIW01000115.1 GCA_002878315.1 Mesoaciditoga sp.
CAGCGCCGCGGACGCGGCCCATCTTTCGGCCGAGCTTGTCGGAAGATTTTACATGAACAGATCTCCAATACGTTCAGTTTCCTTCGCGTCCAATCTGTCCATTTTGACAGAGATTCCAAACGATTTCGGCTTTGAATATCTTTTCGAGCGTCAAGTTGAGGCTTACGTCAAACCGACAGATGTGATTGTTGGAATAAGCACAAGCGGAAAATCTGTCAATGTCATTCGCGCGTTGAAAAAGGCAAAAGAAATTGGAGCCTTAACCGTGGGATTTACGGGAAGGTATGGCGATGAAATGAAGATTTGCGATGTGTTATTCAAAGTTGATTCGGATAAAACTCCTCGCATTCAAGAGACACATATATTGCTTGGTCATACATTGTGCCAGTTGATCGAGTACGAAATGTTTGGAGATGATAAATCATGATGGAATACAAGGGAAAATATCAAATAGTAGATCTTGGTGAGGTTAAGACGTACTCGCTGTTCACAAGACCAAGTGAAGTGTCTTTGGAAAATCTTATCGATTTGAAACGAATCTTGAATAATCCATTGATGTATGATTCCAAAGAACTTAGAATAGTCGCCGACGCGATAATCGACGCGAGAAAAAATGGAAAGCCTGTGATAGTTTTCTCTGGCGCTCACGCGGTCAAAAATGGACTGTCTCCGATATACAACGATCTTATAAATCGAAAGATCATAACCACTTTTGCGAGTAACGGCGCGTTTACCATACATGACTTTGAACTTGCTATTTCTGGAAAAACATCTGAAAATGTGCCACATGCCCTTGAAAAAGGTTTATTTGGCTTTGCCGAAGAAACAAATAAATACATAAACAACGCATTAATTCACGGAAATAAACTCAAATTAGGATACGGAGAATCAATTGGAAGGTTGATGGCTGGAGAAGTGTTTCCAGAAAAAGTGAATTTTCCACACAAAGAAATTTCCGTTCAATACAACGCTTTTGTAAATGATGTCCCATTTTGTGCACATTGCGCGATAGGCGATGATATCTACCATACCACAAAGTATTTCGATGGAGAAGCCATCGGTGGATGTTCGGGCAGAGATTTTTTGATCTTTGCAAATGAAATTACAAAACTCACAGATGGGGGCGTATGCCTTCTTATAGGATCCGCGGTTATTGGAGTTGAGGCGTATTTGAAGGCGTTTTCGATAGCGGCAAATATCGGAAAGACGCCAAATAAAATAATCACGGCAGACTTTGACCTAAGAGAGGCAAATATTTTCGATGCGCAGATGAGTAAAAAAGATCAGCCCACCTATTATTTCAGAGACATAAAATCCATCGTCGTGAGAATTCCAAATGCCTTCAACGGCAGAGGATATTACATAAAGGGCGATCAAAATCTGACTCTGCCGACGCTTTACAAACTCATAATGGAAAAGATCTGATAATCCATGAAAAAAGTACTTGTCATAGGAGATCTTTTTTTGGATCACTACTTTTATTACAACCATGAACTTGGCTCTCCAAGCCTTGAGACGGGAATAAGACCTATCGTCGCGATCAGGGAATCATTCGCTCCTGGCGCCGCCGGAAATGTCGCGAAGGATTTCGCACTTTTCGGTGCGGACGTTAGAATTGTGAGTGTCATAGGAGAGGATGGAAACGCGTTTGAACTTGCAAGAGCACTTAAGATGAGGGGCGTTGATACGAATTTTTTGGTCAACACTTATGAGAGATCCACACCTGTTTACGCAAAGTTCATCAATGTCAAAACAAACAAAGAAGATCTTCCGCGCGTCGATCTTTTACCAACAGAATCGATAAGTAAAAAGGTAATAGATGAACTTCTACAAAAATTAAATCAAAGTTTAGAATGGGCAGATACCATTGTCATCCTTGATCAGATGGATGATCCAGATCTTGGCGTTATAACAGAAGAAGTTAAAGATTTACTCGGTAAGGCAAGAATGAAAATGTCCAAACCATTTTTTGTCGATTCAAGAAGCAGACCGTACGCTTTTGAAGGGTATACAATCAAGCCAAATTTAAAAGAATTTGAAAAAATGGCATCTCATTTACACTTACTTGACGCTCCAAATTTACCACCGCAAATAATTGTCCAGCGTTACGCCATAAAAGTGTCTCAAATGCTTAGATCCGATTTGGTCATAACAGCGAGTGAGGATGGGGCATACGTCGTTGAAAATGGTGAACTTTTCAGAATATTCTCGATGCCAGTTGATGTTGTTGACGTTACAGGCGCAGGAGACGCTTTCATGGCCGCGATGGTCGTGACATATTTAAATGGTAGAAACGATCTTGTTAAATCAGCCGTCATTGGTCTTAAGGCAGGCAATCTTTGTGTTAGTCAGCATGGAACCGGAGAATTTGATATCGATGATGTGCTAAAACTTCCGGATCCTAAAGTAGAGAAAGTTTTATCAGAAAAGATATTCGTGAATCATCCAAAAAATACTGGCAAATTCAAATTTGCCCTGTTTGATTTCGATGGCACTCTTTCTCTTTTGAGAGAAGGATGGCAATCGATAATGAAAGAGGTGATGATCGAAGAGATAATTGGTGATAAAAATTTGCCTGAAGAAGACCTTTTAAAAATTGAAAGAGAAATTGAAGATTACATAGACAGAACAACGGGGCAACAGACGATATTGCAGATGATGGACTTAGAAAAGATGGTTAGAAGTTATGGCTTTGTCTCGGAGAATAAGATAAAAACTCCAATGGAATACAAAAAGATCTACAACCAAAGGTTGAAAGAAATTGTGAAAGAAAGAATTAAAAATGGTCGGTTAAATGAATATCTGCTAAAAGGATCTTATGAATTTTTGACGGATTTGAAAAATCATGGAATAAAGATCTTGACGGCTTCCGGAACCGATCTGGAAGATGTTTTAGAGGAATCTGAATTGCTTGGAATAAAATATTTCTTCGATGGAGGGATCTACGGTGCTGTCGGAGCTGATTACAAAGAACACACAAAAGAGATGGTTATAAAACGCTTGATAGATAAAAACAATCTCAATGGATCTGAACTCGTGATCTTTGGAGATGGACCGGTTGAAATCTCTGTCGGGAAAAACTTTGACGCGTTCACTGTTGGTGTCGCTTCAGATGAAAAGAAAGGATATGGATGGAATCTCAAAAAATTTCAGAGGCTCAAAGATGTCGGGGCCGATCTTTTGATACCTGATTTTACGGTAAAAGCGGCTCTGGAAAAAATCTTTTTGCATATTTCAAAGCAAAAAGAGGGCATGAAATGACAGAAAAGATTTTATCAGACGATTTTCTATGGGGCGTTGCGACTTCGGCTTATCAAATTGAGGGTTCACCTTTATCTGATGGAGCGGGGCCTTCGATATGGCATAGATTCTCCCATACTCCAGGCACGACCTATCACGGTGACACCGGCGACATCGCGTGTGATCATTACAATCGATACAAAGCTGATGTTCAACTTATGAAATCTCTTGGATTCAAAGCGTACAGATTTTCCATCTCGTGGTCAAGGATCTTTCCAAATGGGAAGGGGAAAGTAAATAAAAAAGGGATCGATTTTTACGATAAACTTATCGATGAACTTTTGAAAGCGAATGTAATTCCATTCGTCACGCTTTATCATTGGGATTTGCCAGCCGCTTTGCAAGACCTTGGAGGATGGGCGAATAGAGATATAGCGTACTGGTTTGAGGATTACGCGAGTTACCTTTTTCAAAGGCTTGGAGACAGGGTAAAATACTGGAGTACCATAAATGAACCATGGGTTATCGCGTTCATGGGATACATGTACGGAGCGCACGCGCCGGGCATCAAAGATATCTTCGCCGCTTTCTCTGCAATTCATAACGAACTTAGAGCTCATTCAAAAGCTGTTAAGGCCTTTCGAGAAGAGAACATAGATGGTAAAATAGGCATAACACTTTCTAACACATTTCATAAGCCCGCGTCTAATTCTCAAGAAGACTTATCCGCCGCGATCATCGCGCACGAGTTTTCAAACTACCCACTTTTTTTAGATCCAATATTCAAAGGATTCTACCCAGAACATATAAAAGTACTGACAAACTCCTATATGCCCAAAGGATACGAAAAAGATTTAGATGATATAAATGAGCCGATCGATTTCGTGATAAATTATTATTCCAAAGATATCGTGATGTCCGATAAAAACGAGCCGTTAGGTTTTAAGAATATCGTAAAGCCTTACAACGATGAATTACAGACATATTCGAATTTTTACACATTTCTCAAGAGAATTCAGGATGTCTACGATTTAAAAGAGATGTACTTCACGATAGGTGGATTCGATGATGATAAAATAGAAGCGGATAGAATCCATGACGAAAAGCGGATTGACTATCTCAAATTACAAACGGATCTGATTGTCAGAGCAGTCAGAGATGGTATAAAATTGAAGGGATGTTTTGTGTGGTCTTTGATGGACAATTTTGAGTGGACTTATGGATATTCGAAAAGATTTGGAATAGTCTATGTGGATTACAAAACTCAAAAGAGAATAATCAAGGATAGCGGAAAATGGTATTCAAGTTTAAGGGGTGATTCAATTGAAAAATAATGTGAGCTCTGTCGTTTACGGGGGAATTTTTATAGCCGTAGGTTTGGTACTGTCCATAGTAATTCATTCTTTAGGTGGACAGCAATTTGGAACTATCTTCGGGCCACTTAACTTTGTAGGCCTTATCACCGGCTTATACTCAACCAACTTTAAATTCCGAATCTTTGACCTAAAAAAGTGCTTCAAAATTCAAGGATGATCTCAGATACGATTTTGCTATTCTCTCTCGCTCACAAAGAAACATTACACGCTTATAATCTGAAAAGCAGTACCTATGAAAGTTTTCAATTCCAATTTTATCAGTTTGTCTTTTACATCTTCTTCAAAGAATTCCTTTATCTTCGATTTGAATTTCTCTTTCTTTTCATAATAGACTTGCAACATATTTTTCGAATATTTCCATAGCCTTTCTATCAGATTCAGGTTCGGTGAGTAAGCC
>PNIW01000082.1 GCA_002878315.1 Mesoaciditoga sp.
GAATTTGGGAATAGGCCATTCATAGATAAAATAGAAGTCAGATCCTTGATAGGAGGCCAGCCTTTGCAGTACCTGCTAAAAGGAGATGCTGACTGGTCATATTACGGCAGCGGAATAGATCCTTACACGCTTTGGTACAACAAAAATCCAGCCACAAATAAATTCTGGTGGCCAACTTCTAACGCTAACATTCTCTATCTGAATACCCAAAAATATCCTTTTAACAACGTTGCTTTCAGGAAAGCAATTTCTATGGCTATAGACAGGAAAGCACTCGAAGATAAAGCATATTTTGGAACCGGTGGATACGATCAGAGTCCGACGGGAATAATCCCAGCCCAACAAAAAGAATGGCTTGACCCGACTTTGACAGAATTGGCATCTCAACTTAACTCTTTCAACATTCCAGAGGCCCAGAAGATTCTTGCCGCTGCAGGATTTACAAAGAATGCCCAGGGACAGCTCTGCGGTCCTGATGGCAAACCTTTACCAACCTTTAAGATCCTCGTCGGAGCAGGCTGGGGCGATTTCATAACGATGGCCCAGATAATATCCAGCGATCTTGCCCAACTTGGCATAACAACAGTTACGGATCAGGAACCATGGGATACATACATCTCCAGCGTTATGACCGGAACGTATGAAATGGTCATTTCTTGGGAAACAGGTTCAGGCCCGTCTCCTTATTACCTTTACTATTACGAATTTAATCCGGCCTTCTCCGCAACAACAATCGGACAAAATGCAAGTTCCGGATGGTCAAGATATACAAATCCTCTCATAACAGATGCTTTGCAGACCTATGCTCAAACGAGTGATCTGTCACTTCAGAAACAGGCAATTGCAACGATAGAAAGAATAGTTTTACAAGATGTTCCTTTTGTCGTATTGACAAACAGAACTGATTTCATGGAATACAGCGAGAGAACATTCGTCGGATGGCCTTCGGCTGAAAATCCATACGCCGGCGCTGGCAATATTGACTGGTCAGATGCACTTGCGATCGTTCTAAATGTACATCTAAAGTGAGATAATATGAGGGAGAGGAGATCCCTCTCCCTTTTTTAGATTAAATTCATAGGAGTTGGGACTTATGAAAAATCATAACGAATGGAAAGACGATCCTGAAATATTTCGTATCAACAGAGAAGATGCTCATGTAACTCTGGTGCCCTATCCGGACCTCAACAGTGCCTTTGAAGACTTACAAAATCCACCTGAAAAAAGAGGGATTCGTGTTGATTCTGAATACCTGAAATTATTGAATGGAAAATGGAAATTTCATCTTTCCAAAAATCCTTCGGAAAGGCCAGTTGATTTTTACAAAAAATCTTATGATGTAAGCGGGTGGAATGAAATAAATGTACCGGGAGAATGGCAAATTCAAGGATACGATTATCCTATTTACACGAATATAACATATCCATGGACAGGATATGAAAATCCAGAGCCACCGCATGCCCCAACCATTTACAATCCCGTCGGATCTTACAGAACAACTTTTACTATCCCAAAAGAATGGCGAAACCGGGAGATCTTCATCTCCTTTCAGGGAGTTGAATCGGCTTTCTATTTATGGATCAATGGAAGATTTGTAGGATACAGCGAAGACAGTTTTACGCCCGCTGAATTTGACATAACAAAGTATGTAAAGACCGGAGAAAATGATCTCGCCGTTGAGGTTTATAGATGGTGCACGGGCAGTTGGCTTGAAGATCAGGATATGATAAGGCTAAGTGGGATTGTCAGAGATGTCTTTATTTATTCAACTCCAAAAATTCACATGCGTGATTTCGAAGTAATAACGGATCTTGACGATCGATATGAAGATGCAAGGTTAAGGATAAAAGTGAATGTGAAGAGATATTCCGCGGATGTAAAGAAGACTTTTTCGTTAGAAGCATATTTTTACGATAAGGATGGAAAAATAATTTTTTCAAATGCGGTAAAGAAGAGATTTCTATCAGAAGATGAGGTTGTTGTACCAATAGAAGGAGATATCGAGAATCCTCAAAAATGGTCTGCTGAATATCCATATCTTTATACTCTTATTCTAACCTTGAAAGATTCTCAGGGAAAAGTGCTCGAGGCCGAGGGATGTAAAGTCGGATTTAGAAAGTTCGAAATGAAAAATGATCTTATGACCATAAACGGAAAGGTAATAAAATTTAAGGGTGTGGACAGACATGAGTTTGATCCACGAAATGGTAAACATGTGCCGGCCGAAACAATGATAAAGGACATAAAACTAATGAAGCAACTTAATGTGAATTCGGTTAGAACCTCTCATTATCCAAACGATCCTTTATGGCTCGATCTTTGTGATGAATATGGACTTTACGTTATAGACGAGGCAAATCTTGAGACTCATGGAGTAAGAGACAGGGTGCCTGCAAGCGATCCACAATGGACAAATGCCTGTCTCGACAGGGTTCAAAGTATGGTCGAAAGGGATAAAAATCATCCTTCTATTTTAATATGGTCTTTGGGAAATGAAGCGGGTCATGGAACTAATTTCAGGCTTATGTCTGATTGGGTTCACATGAGAGATTCCACAAGACTTGTCCATTACGAAGGAGACAGTTCCGTTGCCGATATGACAAGCGAGATGTATTCTCCCGTCGAAAGAGTTGAGGAATACGCGAAATCTGGAAACAGGAAGCCTTATATTCTTTGCGAGTATGCTCACGCCATGGGAAACAGTAATGGAAATCTTTACAAGTACTGGGATTTATTTAGAAAATATCCAAAGTTGCAGGGAGGGTTCATCTGGGACTGGGTGGATCAGGCCCTATACGAAAAAAGACCGGACGGAAAGGGTGAATATCTCGCGTATGGCGGAGATTGGGGAGACAATCCCAATGACGGGAACTTTTGTGCGAATGGTATCATATTTGCAGACAGAACTTTAAAGCCACAGGCTTACGAGGTCAAGTATGTGTACAGAAATATCCTCGCAAAGCCTGTCGACATTCTAAACGGAGAATTCGAAATTTTCAACGAGTATCTCTTTACTAATCTAAATGTGTTCGATTTTCAATGGTTTTTGAAGGAAAATGATGAAATTATAAATTTCGGAAAGATGGAACTCGATATAAATCCATCTGAGAGCAAAATTATCAAAATACCGATAGGTCATGTTGTGCCACATCACGATTGCGAGTATTTCATGGAATTCTCATTCAGACTTAAAGAAGATTACAAATGGGCAGAGACGGGTTACGAAATCTCTTACGAGCAGTTCAAAATACCTTTTGAATCCTGCAAATTGGATATTCAAAAGAGTGCTCCGAAGGAACTTAAAGTTGAAGATACCTCCAATCTGACAGTAACGGCCGATGATTTTCTTATCTCATTCGATAAATCTTCTGGATTCATAAAATCTCTAAAATCAAATGGAAAAGAAATCATCTCTGATGTCAGGCCAATTTTTTGGAGGGCACCGACGGACAATGATCGCGGAAATAAGATGGAAGAAAGGCTAAAAACGTGGAAAAATTCTCGAAATCTTAAACTCATCGATTTTAAGTGGAACAAGTCGGCAGAAGGCATCAAAATCATGACGATCTTCAAAGTTCCGACGCTGGATCCTTCTACCTGCCTGATCTCTTACGATATCGATACATCCTGTTCTGTAAATCTTTCCTTCCAGTTAATACCCGGTGAGGATCTTCCCGAAATTCCGGTCATCGGCATGGAATTCATCTTGAATCCGGGATTCGAAAGGGTAATGTGGTTTGGCCGTGGGCCGCATGAGAATTACTGGGACAGAAAGAAATCGGCACGTGTGGGCCTTTACAAGATGGATGTTGACGAATTTTTTGTCAATTACATAAGGCCGTCGGAGATGGGTAACAGAACCGATGTAAGATGGGTTACATTGGTAAACGATAACGGCGATGGTCTCACATTAAGAGGAAATCCGTACTTTGAGTTTAGTGCCTTACACCATTCAATCGATGATTTAGAAAATGCTAAACATCCATTTGAATTGCCGGAAAGAAAAGAGATCTTCTTGCATATAAATTACGCTCAGATGGGTGTTGGAGGAGACAACAGTTGGGGCGCCAAAACTCATCCAGATTTCACTCTTTATGCCAACAGAACCTATCTCTACACTTTCAAATTCAAACCAGTCAAATCTGTTCTGAAGAGGTGAATTTTTTTGAGAATAAATGGCCAGCCTTTGAAAACGGGAGTAAATAGGGAAGTCATAGGGAATTTTGAATTGAATTTCTCAATTTCGAAATTCCGTGGTTATTTGATAGAGATCGAGATGAGGAATCTCTTAGATACACCTAAGTTCGCTGGAGAGATAAAAATAGGTGAGATGGACTCAAATGGCGAAATCTTTATGAACAATTTTCAGTCATGGGGGCCTTGCACCTTTGTAAATCCTTATGAAGTTTCAAAACTGTTGAAATTTTCAAATTTTCAATTGAATTTTGGAATTTCTCCTGTTTTATGGGAATTCAGGGATGGCATAGTTTCTGATTATTTCGTTGCAACAGACCGTGAATTTGCTGGGTTTTTATCCTCGAAATTGTCCCATCCTTATTTTAAGTGGCACGATGGGAAAATAGATGTAAAGGTTTATATTGGAAAAATCTTGTTGCCACATGAAAGTGTGAAGATCGAAAAATTGTGGGTTTATGAATTCAATGCGATTGAGGACGCACTGCAAAATTATGCGTTAGAAGTTTTAAGTGAAAAAACATTGAGATCGCATGCTCCACTTTTTGGTTGGGAATCATGGTACAGTTACTACCTCGATATATCTCAAGAGACTTTTTTGAAAGAACTTGAAAATGCTAATTTGAAGTACGAAGTCTTCCAGTTAGACGATGGATATGAGGCTGACATAGGTGACTGGCTTAGGACGAATTCAAAATTTCCAGATGGCCTCGAATTTTTAGCGCGAAAAATAAAAGAAAAAGGTATGAAAGCCGGCATATGGACAGCCCCCTTTAGCGTGTCGGAAAGTTCCGAACTGTTCAGATCCCATCCAGATTATCTTGTAAAGGACGACAAAGGAAATCCTGTAGTTGCGTATGAGAACTGGAATAAAAAGATATACGCAATCGATCTTTCAAATGATGAAGCGATTGAATGGCTAAAGAATTTGTTTTCTACTCTAAAGGGTTATGGATATGAATTCTTCAAGATAGATTTTCTATTTGCCGGCATGGTACCGGGGAAGAGAAAGTCGAATTTAAGCCCTGTCGAATCGTACACAAGAGGAATGAAGGCAATTGCCGAGGCGGTCGGAGAAAGTCACATACTCGGTTGCGGAGCGCCTCTTCTTCCTTCAATAGGCTATGTCGATTCTATGCGCATAGGAGCAGATACTGCCCCTGAATGGGGTGGAATGGACATAGGAACTCCTTCGGCAAAATATTCGATAAGGAATGCGCTGACAAGAAATTTCATGAACAAATGGTGGGTAAATGATCCCGATTGCGTGATGGTGAGATCGCAAAGGACAAAACTTTCAAAAAATGAGCGTATGATAAATCTTTTTGTGCCCGCTCTTTTGAATGGACACTTCCTTGAAAGCGATTTTCTTGGCGAATTGACAGACGAAGATATCCATCTTTTGATCGACGCCCTTAATTTCAGAAATGGACATGCCACCGTTAGATTTATCGATGGCCAAAGGTATGTTATTACAACAAAGAATTCAAGAAACGGCGATGTTGTATCATTTGTTAATCTATCAGATTCTGTATGGGAAGACAATCTTTCGAATTACATAAATGAAAAAAAGGAAGATGAATTTTTCATTTCCTACCCTTTGATGAAAAGCGCAGGCGGAGATCTTAAAATAGATCCAAGATCCGTCGAAATCGTACTTCACAGGGGAAAAAGATATCTAAAACGTGATGACGAAAAAGAGGATGATGGAAGAGATATTCACTACTACTGGGGTGATGACTATGATGGAGTTAAGATATAATCCGATAACAGACGAATGGATAATAATATCTTCCGAAACACAAAAAAGGCCTGTTCTGCCAAAAAAGGAAGCGTGCCCTCTTTGTCCGGGCGTGCTTGAAATGAAGCACGATTATGATCTTACCGCCTTCGATAACAGATACCCTTCTTTAAAACTCGATCCGCCGGAGGTACAAAGAGACGATTTTTACGAAAACGCCCCGTCTTACGGAAAATGCGAGGTTATAATGTTCACGTCGGATCACAATTCTTCTCTTTCGAGAATGCCTTTCGGCCAGATAGAAAAACTCATCTACGTCTGGGAAGATAGAACTCGGGATCTTATGAAACACGAAAAGATAAAGTACATCTTTCCATTTGAAAATCGAGGTAAGGAGGTCGGAGCTTCACAGATCCATCCTCACGGCCAACTGTATGCTTTTCCATTTATTCCTAAAAGGATTCAGGCAAAGATAGACGCCATTTCGAAATACAGATCTAAGGGCCGGTGCGCGATATGTGACATAATAAACCATGAAAAGGGCGAAAGTATAGTTTACGATGGAGAAAATTTCATAGCGCTTGTGCCTTACTTTGCAAGATTCCCTTACGAGGTTCACATTTATCCACGTAGACACATCTCCTTTTTCACCGAGATGACCTCGAGAGAAAAATTCGATCTTGCAATTGCCCTAAAAGTTGTAACTTCAAAATACGATTCGCTCTTCGATCAAGAATTTCCTTACATGATGGAGATCTTTCAGGGACCCGTTAATCCGCAAATGAGTGATTTTCATTTCCACATAGAATTCAATCCGCCAAAGAGAGACAAGGTCAATATTAAATGGATGGCAAGTGTCGAGACAGGCACATGGGCCTTCATAAATCCGCTTACGCCTTCTGAGGCGGCCAAATCTTTGAGAAATGCATCTTATTCAATATAGGAGATGATACCTTGAAATACAGATTTAGATCACCCGGACGAATAAATTTGATAGGAGAACATACCGATTACAATGGCGGACTTGTTCTTCCAGCGGCGATAGACAAATATACTTATATAACTCTTGAAGAATCTCGGCATTTCATGGCATATACCGTTAATCTCAAAGAGAGAGTTGAATTTTCCCTGAATGAAAAAAAAGAGAAAGAGGATTGGGCAAATTACGTAAAAGGAGCGATCTTTCACCTTGCAAAAAACATCAAAAAGCAGATAAGACCTTTTAACATAGAGATTTCGAGTACGTTACCGATAGGCGCGGGACTTTCAAGTTCGGCATCTTTGATGGTCGGGATAATATACGCTATTTCAAAGATAGAAAATATCAACCTTGACAGGGAAAGGATAGCCCAGATAGCGCACGAGGCGGAAAATGAATTCGTCGGGGTGAATTGTGGCATAATGGATCAATACGCGGTTGCTCTCGCGAAAAAAGATTCCTTTATTTTGATAGACGCATCGAGCGGAAGATATGAATACATTTACGCGAAGGGATTTCCAAAGATCATGATAATCGATTCTGGGATAAAGCACAAACTCTCAAGCGGAAATTACAATACAAGAAGGAATGAATGCGAGGAAGCAACGAAGATACTCGGACTCCAATTCAAAGATTTAAATAAAGCATTTCTCGAATCAAAGAAAAACTTGCTTGGCGAGAATCTGTACAAGAGAGCAAAGCATGTTGTTGAAGAAAATGAAAGAGTTTTAAAGACAATAGAGGCAATATCGCGTCAGAACTGGGAAGAAGTTGGGCGGCTCGTGAAGGCCTCTCACGCGAGTTTGAGAGATCTTTTCGAGGTTTCGACTGTAGAGATGGATTTCCTTGTCGATAACATAAACAAAATCGACGGTGTTTACGGCTCGCGCATGATCGGTGGAGGCTTTGGAGGAAGTGTAATAGCACTGTCTAAAAGGGATATAAGGAATGATTTAAAAGGGATATCAAAAATCTACCAAAATGAGTTTGGTGTTGAGATAAAGTACTATCCCGTAAAGCTCTCGAGTGGAGTAAGGAAGATGTAAATGGAGATTCCGTTTTTGAAAATAGGCGTTTTGACCGTAAGCGATAGATGCTATAAAGGACAGATGGAAGATAAAAACTTTCCGGCAATAAAAGAAATGGTCTCGAAGATAGGAGAGGTAGTTGTACATGAAATCGTGCCGGATGAAAAATCCCTTATATCCCAGAAGATCGTGGAGTTCTGCGATCGTGTCAGTGTCGATCTCGTTCTTACAGCAGGTGGGACGGGCTTTTCTCCAAGAGATGTAACGCCGGAGGCAACTCGCGCCGTCATAGAAAAAGACGTTCCTGGAATTCCTGAGATAATGAGGGTTTCAACCTTCTTTTCAAAAACTAAAAAATCCATTCTTTCGAGAGGGGTGGCTGGAATCAGGGGAAAAAGTCTTATAATAAATTTGCCGGGAAATCCAAATGGAGTTAGAGAAGATCTTGAAGTTGTCCTTGAGGTGCTTCCGCTTGGAATTTCTCTGTTGAAGGATTGAAAGGGAGAAATGAAATGAAAACGCTCGATGATCTTTTGAATTTATTGAAAGGCGTAAGTGAAATAGAGGAAGATGAAGATGTAAAGATAGAAAATTCGGTAGGTAGGATATTATCTACCGATATTTTTTCAGAGTATGACTTTCCACCCTACAATAGGGCGGCAATGGATGGTTTTGCGTTTCGTTACGCCGATCTCGATGAATCGCAAACATTAACTGTAAGAGAGGAAATTTTGGCTGGCCATCCACTTAAGGTAGAACTTAAGAAGGGAGAATGTGTAAGAATAATGACAGGCGGCGCGGTTCCAGAGCCTTGTGATACCGTCATCGAGATCGAATCGTGCGAAATTGACGGGGAAAGGGTTAAAATCAAAAAGCCCGTTTCACAATTTGCAAATATAGCGGTAAAAGGAGAGGATTTAAAAAAAGGAGAACTCGCCCTCAAAAAAGGATGTGTCCTAACATCTAATAAGATCAATTTAATCGCTTCTTTAGGCATGAGATATATAAAGGTAAAAAGAAAATTGAGAATTGGCATTTTATCTACCGGAGACGAACTTGTTGACGTTGATGAGGAGATAGACTACGGCCAGATAAGGAATTCGTCTAAATACTCTCTTATGGCCCAGATATTGGGTATTAACCAGGATTTTTTTGATCTTGGAATTTCAAAGGATGATGAGGAAGAAATAAAATCAAAGGTTAAAGCGGGCATGGCCGAATGTGATATATTACTTATAACCGGTGGATCCTCAGTCGGCGACAAGGATTTGACTTTGAAGGTGCTTAAGGATTTAAATGCGCAAATTCTCGTAAGCAAATTGGCGATAAAGCCAGGCGCTCCTACTATTATTGCAAAATTTGAAAATAAATGGATCTTCGGACTTCCCGGAAATCCGGTCTCGACCTATCTTTCATTTCTTGTCTCTGTCACTCCGCTCGTTGAAAAGCTTACGGGATCGAATGAGATAGGAAAGCCCGTTTTGAAGGGAAAATTTGGCGGCACATTCAAAAAACGTGGAAACAGGACGGATTTTGTTCCATGTTATGTCAAAGATGGTATCATAAAAGAAATAAAATACAATGGATCCGGAGATTTTACATCGCTTGCCAATGCGAATGCATTTTTTATAATTTATCCCGGAACCGAGATTTTGAAAGAAGGAGACACTGTAGATTATTTTCTAATTGATTGATGGAGGTCTAAATTGAAAGCGATAAGAGGAGCCATATTTGTAAATGAAGATTCTCCCCACGAAATAGAAAAGAGCACTATTCAATTAATGGACAAAATCTACGAGGTAAATGGGATAACTGACAAAGATGTCATTTCCGTGATTTTCAGCATAACAGATGGAATTAACACGCTAAATCCGGCAACGGTCTTTAGAAAATTCGGTCATGATCTTCCACTGATGTGCCTTCAGGAAGCGAAGATAGATGGTGCCTACGACATGGTAATAAGAGTCATGCTCTTCGTTGAAAAGGAAGATGTAAAGCATGTTTATGAAAATGGCGCGGAAATTTTGAGGGATGACAGTAAATGAAAATACACGTTATAAACGGGCCAAATTTGAACATGGTCGGAAAGAGAGATCCATCCATTTACGGCTCTCTTTCCTATGCTGAGATAATCGAAAAGATAAAGAAATGGTCAAATTCTCAAAATCTTGAGGTCGAATTCTTTCAGTCAAATCACGAGGGAGAGATTATCGATTACATTCAGAGCCTGCCAGACGAGGATGGAATTGTGATAAATCCGGGTGCGTACGCGCACTACAGTTACTCTATTCGCGACGCACTCGAGACCTTCAAAGGGCCAAAAGTTGAGGTCCATCTTTCGAATATCTTCAAAAGAGAAGAATTCAGAGCGAGAAGTGTTATCTCTCGCGTTTGCGATGGCGTTATTTCCGGCCTTGGATGGTACGGGTATATTCTCGGCATAGAATACATAATGGAGACAAAAAAATGAAGATCGCGATAGTCGGCCTTGGACAGATAGGCGGTTCCATGACCTTAAGGCTCAGGAGGCGCGGATACAATCCCGATCTTTTCGATATAAATTGTGAACTCGCGAGATCACTTGGAGGAAATTGCGAGACTTTTTCAGGTCATGGATACGATATCGTGGTCCTTGCACTTTATCCTGACGTTATATTGAACATGATAGAGAAACTGCCAAAAGACAACCTTTACCTTGACACGGCCTCGGTTAAAGTTTCAATCGTTAAAAGGGCCGCCGAACTTGGTCTGAACTTTGTGGGCGGCCATCCAATAGCGGGCAATGAAAAGACCGGGAAAGATTCATGGGATCCCGATCTTTTTGATGGAAGGCCCTTTGCACTCGTTGAAACACCGAACTCCAAAATAGACGTTGCCATAAAATTCGTCGAAATTTTAGGATCAAATCCTGTTATCGTGGATGCCGAATACCATGACAGAGCCCTTGCCTATACAAGTCAAGGCCTTTATTTCATCTCAAAGGTTATCAAATCTCTCGGAACTCCTTACGAAGCATTATCAGGCCCTGGTTATGCTTCTATGACAAGGTTATCAAAACAGAGTCCTTTGCTTGGAGAAAGTTTTAAAAGGTACAATTCAAAGAATATTTCGGAGTTTTTGGACGAGATCATCGAAGAGTTGAAAAAGATTTCGGAGGAGTTGAAATGATCAGATACGGGATAATTGGCGAGCACCTTGGCCATACGCTCTCGCCATTTATATACAATTCGCTTTTTAAGAAGTTTGGAATAGACGCGGTGTACGAAAAGATAGAGATACCAAAGGATGAATTCGTGAATGTAGAGAATGTAATCAGAGATCTTCAAGGATTTAACGTGACAGTTCCATATAAAGAGATGATTATCCCATATCTTAAATCTCTGTCAGAAGATGCAAAAGAAATGGGGGCTGTCAATACCGTTTCGAATTTAGCCGGGTTCAACACCGACTGGCAGGGTTTCAAAGAAAGCCTTAACGGTATCGACTTAAAGGGGAATACCGCGCTTGTGATAGGTTCCGGAGGAGCATCGAGAGCCGTATGTTTTGCATTCAAAAAGATGCGGATAAAGATACATCTAAAAAGCAGGAATTTACAAAAATCAATGGAATTCAAAAATCTCTTTGGTGCCGATCTGGAAGAGCCCGATCCCGGTTCTGTTTCAATAATCGTGAACGCGACGCCACTTGGAATGTACCCTGACATAGACGGAATGCCGGAGATAGATCTTTCAAAATTTTCAAAGGACTGTGTTGTGTACGATCTTGTTTACAATCCTCCACTGACGCGATTCTTAATGGTTGCCAAGGAATTGGGACTCAGAACTATCAACGGATATGCAATGCTAATAAATCAGGCTACTTTGAACTTAAGAATCTGGTCAATGGAGGATCTTGGAGATTATCTTTTAAGAAACGGAATTCATCCCATGCCTGACGGCTTCTAAATTTAGATCTATTAACTTTTTATTTTTTCCGGCAAATGTTTCTTCGAGCGCTTTGCCAATCATTTCAAGTTTAACAAGGCCTGTAACCTTTGCGAATGCACCAAGCGTTACCATGTTTAAAACCCTCGGATTGCCTATCGTATCTGCTATTTTGTTTGCATCTATTTTGTAAACTTTTATATCCTTCCTTGAAGGTTCCCTGTCTATAACTGAAGAATTGAGTATCATTATTCCATCTTTTTTGATCATCTCCTCGAATTTTATCATCGATGGTATGTTCATCGCTATAACCACGTCCGGCACATCTACGACTGGAGAGCCGATAGGCTCATCGCCGACGATCACGGTACAGTTGGCCGTACCTCCACGCATCTCAGGGCCATAGGAAGGAAGCCACGTTACATTTAAACCATCCAACATAGCCGATTCTGCGATTATTTTCCCCATCAGCATTACACCCTGACCGCCAAAGCCTGCTATTATGATTGATTTGATCATTATATCATTCCCTTCGTTCTATCCACAAAAACCCCGAGAGGGAAGGTCTTAGTCATATTCTCTTCGAGCCACTTCATGGCCTCAATGGGAGTCATTCCCCAGTTCGTTGGACATGTTGACAGAACTTCTACCATTGAAAAGCCTAAACCCTTTATTTGTGCCTGAAAGGCCTTTTTTATCGCCGCCTTCGTCTTTATGACATTCTGAGGCGTTGTCACCATAGTTCTTTCTATGTAGGCCGCGCCATCAAGAGTCGAAAGCATTTCGCTCATTCTTATGGGATATCCATTCGCCTTTGGCTCTCTTCCGTAGGGAGAGGTTGTGGTTTTCTGGCCAAGAAGGGTTGTGGGGGCCATCTGGCCACCTGTCATTCCATAGACTGCGTTGTTTATGAAGATAGTCGTTATATTCTCTCCTCTATTGGCAGCGTGAACTATCTCGGCCGTTCCTATCGATGCAAGATCACCATCTCCCTGGTAGGTAAAGACGATCCTATCTGGAAGTGCCCTTTTCATCCCAGTCGCAACGGCCGGGGCCCTTCCATGGGCTGCGACGGTACCATCCAGGTCGAAAAAGTTGTACGCAAAGACAGAACACCCAACTGGCGCAACCATCAAGGTCCTTCCCGCTATTCCAAGTTCATCTATAACCTCGGCAATAAGCCTGTGAACTATTCCGTGGTGACATCCAGGACAATAACTGAACTCGATCTTACTTAAAGATTTCGGCATCTGGGCCACTATCTTATCTACTGTCGCCATTTTTTCACCTCGCGATCTTTTTTATGGCCTCGAGCACTTCCATGGGTGTTGGCACAACACCAGCGCTCCTGCCATAAAATTCAACATCGGTCTTTCCATTCACACCAAGTTTTACATCTTCGAGCATCTGGCCATAACTCATCTCTACCGTTAGAATATGTTTTACATTCCCAGCAATCTCAGATAATCTTTCATAAGGAAATGGCCATAGAGTAATAGGCCTGAAAAGACCGACCTTTATCCCCTCTTTGCGGGCCGAATCAACAACGGTTTTAACTATCCTTGCCATTGTTCCGTATGCAACGACGATTATATCTGCATCTGCGATTTTGAATTCTTCATACCTTACTTCATTCTCGGTAACTTTTTTGTACGTTGCCTGATATCTTAAATTCATCTTTTCAAGTTCGTAAGGATCGAGATCGAAGGAGGTTACCTTTCTTGGCTTTCTATCCTTTGCTCCCGTAAGGGCCCAGTCAGGTTCTTTAAATTCTTCTATATTTTTCCATTCAGGAAGTTCGACAGGCTCCATCATCTGACCTATCATACCGTCTACAAGAATCGTTACAAGCATTCTGTACTTGAATGCAAGATCGAAGGCTTCTCCCATTATGTTGGCCGCTTCCTGCAAAGTATGGGGAGCAAGTACTATCATCCTGTAATCTCCATGTCCTCCACCTTTAGTTGCCTGAAAATAATCGCTCTGGGATGGCTGAATGTCTCCGAGACCTGGCCCTCCGCGCATAACGTTTATGAAGACGGCTGGCAATTCTGCTCCGGCCATGTAAGAAATTCCTTCCTGCATCAGGCTAAATCCGGGCGAAGAAGTTGAGGTCATAACACGTTTTCCTGTGCATGCGGCGCCGTAGAGCATGTTAACCGTTGCAACCTCGCTTTCGGACTGCAAAAAGACGCCATTGACCTCTGGCATCCTTTTTGCCATATATTCGGTCAACTCGCTCTGGGGAGTTATAGGATATCCAAAATAAAGCCTGCATCCAGCCCTTATAGCCGCCTCAGCAATCGCTTCAGTTCCTTTCATAAGCATCTTCATTTCAAACACGCTCCTCGGTAACTCTGTGAACCGTTATGCAGACATCTGGGCACATGTAATAGCAAAAAGCGCATCCCGGGCATTTATCGTCCGGATCGTAAAGTTCTGCGTAATGGTATCCCTTGTCGTTGAATTTATCCGAAAATCTTAGAACATGCTGGGGACATGCATTTATGCATAGTCCACATCCCTTGCATCTATCTGAATCGATCTCTACATAGCCTTTTTTTGCCAAAGTTATCACTCCTCACCATGAATTTTTCATGAATCTTTTCATTCTGAAGATGGGCAACTTACCCTTATAATCTATATTTTCATCTATAGAAGTAAAAACTGCAGGAATTCCTGTCATCTTCGAAACTTTTAGCACGATTTCCTCTCCGGTCTTTATATCATCGGTAGTGGTTTCTGGACCTATATTCGAATTGTTCACGAGATAATCTATCTTAGATCTGGCAGCGCGGGAGATTTTGTCTATATTTCTTACGATCTCTTCCTCCGTTGAACTGAAAGGCCTAAAGACATTTATCACGAATAAGATTTTTTTGTCCACATTTTCAAGAAAATGATTCAAAGATCCCAAAACAATCGCTCCATCCTCATTTCCGCCGGCATCTATAACCGTCAAAAATTCCTTGTTTGAGATGTATCCACCAACCTCCGGAGGTATTATAGGCAAATCTGCATGCATATATCTTTCTGGGGCAGTTATGACCTTTATGTTCATATTCTCGAGAAATAACTTTTCATCTCTGCTTCTGAAATAAGGACTTATTATGTCTATATCTATAAGTGCAACCTTGCTGGAAGATTTTCTAAGAGTTATCGCAGTATTTATGGAAAGTTCTGTTTTACCGCTTCCAAACATTCCAACGTATATAAAAACCCGGGAATCCATGTAAGGATCAAATGTAATTTTTAGCCTTCTCCTCTCCTCTTAAAATTCTCAGCGCGCCCATCGCGAGAGCCTCTTCTTCGCGTCCACCGGGAAAGACCATGATTGGCGCTATGTAAGAAACTTTTTCTTTTATCCATCTAACCATGTACCTCGTATCGTAAGCCATGCCTCCGGTAAGAATAATCGCGTCGATATTTCCTTCGAGCGGGACGACCATCCTTCCTATCCATTTTGATATCTGGTATGCCAAGGCATGATAAACAAGTTCGGCATGTTTATCACCGTTATCTATCATCTTTTGCACTTCGATCGCGTTATTTGTTCCAAGGTGGGCAACAAGACCGCCTTCTCCTTTTATCTTTTTCTTCATTTCCTCAAAGGAGTACTTGCCACTGTAACATAAATCTATAAGTTCTGTCAGTGGCAAGGTTCCGCTCCTTTCAGGACTAAAAGGTCCATCACCGTCTAAGGCGTTGTTGACATCGACAACACGCCCTTTTTTATGTGCTCCTACCGATACTCCACCGCCCATATGTGCAACTATGAAATTGCACTCTTCGTATCTTTTTTCAAGGATTGAGGCGGCCTTTCTTGCCACAGCCTTCTGGTTTAAAGCATGAAAAATAGATCTCCGCTGAAAATCTGGATGACCAGATATTCTCGCGATATCATCCATCTCATCGACAACAACTGGATCCACTATAAAAGCCGGCTTACCAGTTAACTTTGAAAATTCATTAACAATAAGTGCACCGAGATTCGAGGCATGTTCTCCGTACTTTGCCATTCTTAACTCTTGAACCATCGTTTCATTTACAAAATAAGTTCCTCCTTGCACTGGCTTAATCAGTCCACCTCTGCCAACGAAAGCCGCAAAATCTGAAAGAGAATGGTTAGATTCCTCGAGAAAATCCATTATTTTTTCAAGTCTAAAAGCGTATTGGTCCGCGATATTTTTGAAGTCTTTTAACTCTTCGGCAGAATGGTAAAGAGTCTGGGATTTTATCTCTTCTTCGTTGTTAAAGATGGCGATCTTTGTAGAGGTAGAACCCGGATTAACGGCAAGGATTTTTAACATCTTATCCCACCTTTGCAAGAAGTGCGCTAAGCGCTATGGAATAAAGTCTTGTTTCGGCATCATCTGCGCGGGACGTTAGAACGATAGGAACCCTTGCACCCACTATAGTTCCGGCAAGTTTTCCCTTTGCGATGAAAATAAGTCCTTTGTAGAGTATATTTCCAGCTTCTATGTCAGGGACAAGCAAAATATCTGCATGTCCGGCAACAGGACCTCCGATTCCCTTATGCCTTGCGGCCTCCTCACTTACAGCGTTGTCAAGGGCAAAAGGACCATCGACAATGGCACCGGTGATCTGTTTTCTGTCGTACATCTTTGCAATAAGAGCCGCGTCTAAAGTTGCAGGCATCGCAGGACTCACAGTCTCAACGGCTCCGAGTATTGCGACTTTCGGAAGATCGATATCTATCACATGGGCAACCTTTATCGCATTGTATATGGAATCGACTTTTTGTTCAAGGGTTGGCGCTATAACCATTGCCGCATCGGTGATTATAAGAAGTCTATCGTAAGAAGGCACTTCGAAGACACCCACATGATTCATCGTTTTTCCAGTTCTGAGATTGAAATTTTTATCGAGTACGGCGTGAAGCAAATCTGCCGTGTGAACCTTTCCTTTCATAAGAAGATCACAATGATAGGTATGGACAAGTTCTACAGCCTTTTTTGTCGCTTCTAACTCTTCAGTCTCGTTGATGACTTCGTAATTTGAAAGATCGATGTTCAATTTCTTTGCGATCTTTTCGATTTCTTTTTGATCGCCAACGAAGGTTGCATCGATTATGCCGTTTTTCCTTGCGTCTTCAACGGCTTCGAGAACAACCTCATCCTGGGCCACCGCAACGGAGATTCTCATCTTTTTTTCGAGAGTTTTTGCTTTTTCAACGAGTTCAGACAGCTTTTTCATTCACCTTCACACTCCTTTGATTGTAAAATTTCGCTTTTTCTTTTCCTTCTAAAACTCTAAGCGTCCCCATCGCAAGTGCTTCCATTTCATGCCCGCCTGGTATAACAAGAACAAGAGAAATCTTTGATACATACATCTTTATCATATCAACAAATTCATTACTGTAAGACATACCTCCGGTTAAGACTATCGCATCGACATTACCATCAAGAACCGTTGCCATTTCTGAAATACTTTTTGATATCTGGTATGCCATGGCCTTAACTATGAGATCGACTCGAGAATCTCCTTTTGCCATCTTCAGAGCGGTTCTTAAGTCATTTGTAGAAATATATGATACAAGACCGCCATGACCGACATATCTTTTTTTCAGTTCATTTTTCGTATACTTTCCAGAATAGGCCATCTTCACAACATCGCCAACCGGCAATTCGCCAGTTCTTTCGGGGCTGAATGGGCCTTCATCATTTGCGTTGTTTACATCTATCATTCTTCCATGTTTGTGGGCAGCAACTGAAATGCCGCCTCCAAGGTGTGCTATGACAAAATTACATTCTTCATAATTTTTTCCAAGTTCTTTTGCGGCCATACGGCCTACCATCTTCATGTTAAGTGCATGGGAATAACTTTTTCTTTCCAAATCTGGGATTCCAGAAATTCTTGAAATATCTTCGAATTCGTCTACCGAGACCGGGTCGGTGGTATAGACTGGAATCTTTCCTTCGGAAAGTTCATACCCTATAAGTCCGGAAAGATTTGATGCGTGATCTACCTTTGAATTTTTAAGGGCTTCAACCATACTTTCATCCACCAAATAAGTGCCACTTTCCACAGGACCTATAAGACCACCTCTGCAAGAAATTGCACTTATGTCTTTCATATCAAAACCTGATTCTTTGACAAATGAGATCACGCTTTCTTTTCTATAGCCCAACTGATCCCTAACACTTTTGAAATTGGAAAGTATTTCTATATCGTGTGATAATTCCTTTTCGAATACAGATTTTTCATTCTCGAAAATGGCAACTTTTGTCGATGTCGATCCGCAATTTATGACCAAAATTCTGTACACTTTTATCACCTATAAGTGTCAAGTAAATGGCCGATCCTCTTTATGCCTTCTTCTATTTCATCTTCTGATGGCAGACAGAAAGACAATCTCATCTCGGAACTTCTTCTATCGTCAACGTAGAATGCGGCGCCAGGAATATATGCAACGCCGGCTTTTTTGGCTTCTTCGAACATCTCCATTGTGTCGAATTTTTTGGGTAACTCGAGCCAAATAAACAGGCCTCCATCTGGCTTTGTCCATTTTGCGCCATTTATTTTCACGTATTTATCAAGTGCATTGAGCATTTTATTCTTTTTACTTCTGTAGATCTTGACCGTTTCATTTATTCTTTCGAAGATCGTACCTTTTTGCAAATATCTGGCTGCTATTCTTTGAGTAAGGCCCGGTGTACAAAGATCGACTCCCTGCTTTGCGAGCGCTGTCTTTGAGACCAATTTCGGCTCGCCCACTATAAGGCCTATTCTAAGTCCGGGGCTCATGACCTTGCTTAAGGTGTTCAAAAGCACAACATTATGTCCTTCTGCTATTTTGTAAATACTTGAAATTCTCTCTCCTTCGTATCTTAATTCTCCATATGGATCGTCTTCGACAATTAAAGTGTTGTATTTGATTGCAAGATCGGCAAGGGCCTTTCTCTTTTCCAAACTTAGAGTAACGCCTGAGGGATTGTCGAAATTTGGAACTGCGTAGATAAATTTTAATTTTTTCAATTCTCCCTTTTGATCGAGCCTTTTTATCTCTTCTTCAATTTGATTTACGTTAAAACCATCTTCTTCTATCTCTACAGGTATGAATTTAGGACCATATGCCCTAAAGGCGCTAATTGCTCCAAGATAAACGGGATGTCCTACGATAACGTACGAATCTGTATCAAGAAAAATTCTTCCCATCAAATCGAGAGCCTGCTGTGAACCTGTGGTTATGAGTATATTTTCATGTTTGAGATTATCGATTCCATTTCTTTCTTTCAAAACCTTTATATACTCATCTTTTAAAATAGGATCTCCTTCTGTGGGACCATATTGAAGGGCGAATATGTATTCTTTTAGAATCACTTCCTTTGAAATTTCTGCAAGCGCTTCCCTGTCAAATGTTTCCGGATCGGGCGCACCGCCACCAAACGAGATCAGAGAGACTACACCTGTATCTCTTAAGAGTTCCCTTATTATCGAAGATTTTAGGCGTTGCGACATTACAGAAAACGAATTTTCCATCATTGTGATCCTCCCTTCTGACTTATTTTAGCATTATTCGTGCCAAAATCTCAAAGTTCAAAAAATTCATATATCATCGCCTAAATTAAGATGATGCAAGATGCAAAAAAATGCATTGTGCAATTTATTGCATTTAAAAAGCATAAGAGAATTGAATAACGGGGTAATTTTTTAAGTTTTTAGAAATGGTAAAGGCTGTGAGATATCCTATAATTCCTCCGATTATCACATCTGACGGATAATGCACGCCGTAATATACCCTCGAGATGGCGACATATGTTGCGATAGAAAAAAATAAAGGAGAAAATTGCGGAAAATACTCACTCCAGATATAGGCTGATTCGAAAGCCATTGCCGAGTGACCTGAAGGCATCGAGTATCCTGAAGCATTTGCACGTTTTATAACCCAGTCGTAAGTTTGAAACGGACGGGGCCTTTGAAAAAGATCTTTGAAGAATTCAACCTCACCAAGTGTAACTCCAAAAGTGATAAGCGTCTGGCTGGGATTTATTAATATGGAAGACAAACCTAAAAGGCCCGCGAAATAGTCAGAGGATATCACAATTTTTGGAATATCAAAGATGGGTTGTGGAGTTCCATTGACGATCTTCAAAATTGAAAGATCTAAATTCTGTGCCTCAAGAATAGATACAGAAAAGATAAGAGTAAAGACAAAGATCAAAAAAATTTTAACATAACCATTGACTTGCGACATAATTTTCAATCTCCTTCTTTTCAAATCGGAGCGATCTCTTCCCAGGAAAACTCTTCAGGAGATATCAAAGCCTTGAAACGAAATATTCTCTCTAATTTTATTCTTTCAAACTTCTTTTTGATAGCATCTCACATGATCTTTGAGGATCATCTGGAAGATCTGAAATTTTAAGGCCAGCGATCTCGATAAAATTTTCTTCTTTTTCTAAAAGTTGAAGGATTTCTTCGATTAAAGATTTTAACATTTCTTTATTCGTCGAATAAAAGATCCATTGCTTTTCTCTTCTTTCATTTAACAGACCGGCATCCTTGAGAATTCTTATATTTTGGGATATAGCAGGTTGAGTTACCTCAAAAAGTTTCTCGAGTTCACAGACGCAAAAAGGCCTTTTGGCCATAAGCAATATCATCTGAAGCCTCAGCGGACTTGAAAGAGCGCTGAACAATTTTTCAAATTTTCTAAAGTCCATTCAACATTCTCCCCGCTTTAAAATGTGTGTTGTTAATTTATTCTATCATAACTGATAATCTGACATTAACGGATAATTATGGAAAACACTTTCAATCTATGATTTTGAATTTGTCTTGCCTGTCATATTCTTTATTCTTTCTATTGCCATCGCTCCAATGTGGCTTATGGTCTCAAGCACAACTTTGTTTTCCATAGATAGGATTTGTTTATTTCCCATGAAATCAAGTTCCATAACTCCTATCACTTCGTCCTTGGAGGTCATTATGGGAAGGCAAAATACCTTTGCGTTTGATATCATTTCAGTTCCAAAGCCTGCAGGCTTTTTGTTCACCAATACCCAAGAGGCTATGCCAGAAGATTCGGCGTTTACTTCGAATGATTCGGTCTTTGCCATCAGTGAAAGTTCATCTCTTTCAAGAAGGAATATGGCCATTTCACAGTTGAAAAGTTTTTTTATGTGATTTACCATAAGAGAAAGCACATTATCTATGTTTTCAACTGCCGCGAGATCCCTGCTGAATTCATAAAGGGCATTACTTTTTGCCTCGCTTTCTTTTAGCAAAAAGACCCTTCTTCTCAATTGTGAGGCAAGAACGCTTATTACAACGACTATGCTCGTATAAACAACAAATGAGATTATATGATCGAAATCCGTGATTCCAAAACTGAAATACGGATACGTGAAAAGGTAATCGTAAGTTAAAATGCTTAAGATTATGGCTGTTATAGAAGCACCTATACCAAGGTAAAGAGCCGTAAGCATCAAAGGAATTAAGAATATGAACATCATATCAAATCCTGTCAGATAATTTCTCAGAAGCAAAGATATTCCGGTGGCAAGCATAACGCCTCCGATCCCGAGAAGATAATTCAGGAATCCGTGAATCCTGAAGGGACGTTTTGGCCTTTCGAATGAATTTTTATCGATCTGGGTTTCTATCATGTATATATCTATTCCTTTTGCTTCAAATATGAATTTATCAGATATCGCATGGAAAAGACCGGTTTTTCTTGGTTTTCCTATAATTATTTTATTAACGTTGTGGTTTTTGGCATAATTTATTATTTCATTCGTAACATCGTCACCTTTTACCCATGCGACCCATCCACCGAGATTCCTTGCGAGTTCAAGGGCATCATTCAACCATTTGTTTTCTTGAGGAGAAAAATCTTTATTTTTTTCTGTTTCAACATGAAGCGCGATCCATTCGGCACCGAGTTCAGTTGCGAGTCTGTAGGTTGCCCTTATGAGTCTCTCGGCGTAAGGGCTTGCGAATATTCCGACAAGTACTCTTTCTTTCGTAACCCATGGACCCGCTATGGCGTGGGCTTTCATGTAATCGCGCATTTTTTCATCGACATTGTCTGCGACTATCCTGAGAGCAAGTTGACGGAGCGCGAGTAAATTACCGGGCCTGAAGAATTTATGCACAGCCTGTTCTGCCATATCTTTGACATAAACCTTTCCATCGTGAAGCCTTTTTAAAAGTTCTTCGGGAGGCAGATCAACCAGTTTTATTTCATTTGCTTCCATGACAAATTTGTCCGGTACTGTCTCATGAACTCTTACATTCGTTATTTGATAGACTATGTCTTTCAAACTTTCAAGATGCTGCACATTCATTGCGGTGTAGACGTCTATTCCGGCATTGAGAATTTCTTCGACGTCCTGATATCTTTTCATATTTTTAGATCCGGGAGCGTTTGAATGGGCAAGTTCATCTATAATGACGATTTGTGGCTTTCTTTCTTTTATTTTTTCTACATCAACTTCCTGGAGCTTTATCCCCTTGTAATCTATAATCAGAGGAGGTATTATCTCCATACCTTCAAGCAAAGCCTCTGTTTCAGGTCTCTTATGGGTTTCAACATAACCTATAACGATATCTATACCCTCATTTTTTCGGGCGTGGGCATCGCTAAGCATGGCGTAAGTCTTTCCAACGCCAGGAGCGGCTCCAAAATAAATTGTCAATTTTCCGCGCTTAGATGGTTCTTCTTTATTCGCTATTTCAAGTAATTCTTCAGGAGATGGCCTGTTCTCTTCATCTGTCATACGTTTTCTCCAGATTCATTAATGCCAAGTTTAATTCTAAAACATTTACAACCCTTGCACCCATGAATCCAAATGTTCTATTACTTAAATGTTCAAGGACGAGGTTTCTAAGTATATTTTCGGGTATGCCGGTAACTTTAGATATTCTTGGGATCTGCACGATAGCAGATTCAAAATTTATATCTGGATCAAGACCACTTCCGGAGCCGAGTACAAGTTCAGACGGAATCTCACCAGTTATACCCGAATTTCTGAGCATCTTTATTCTATCTTCAACACGATTTATAAGCACTTTGTTTGTAGGGCCAAGGTTAGATCCACCGGAATCGAGTGCATTATATGGAAAATCCGCGGTAGAAGAGGGCCTTGACCAGAAAAGGCCAGGATTAGAAAATGGCTGTCCTATCAGTTCAGATCCTATCGCCTCATTTCCCTTGTGAATTATACTTCCGTTTGATTGCCAAGGAAAAAAGACATTTCCAATTACCGTTATCAGCAAGGGATACAAAAAACCAACTATAACAAAGAAAGCCAAAAAGATGAGAATTGATATTTTTAACTGTTTTAGCATGCCATCACCTCATATCAAACTTATAAGCATGTAGATGATCTTTATACCGATAAATGGTACTATCAGACCACCAACGCCGTAAATCAGTAAATTATAGGTAAGCAATTTGTCTGCTGGCATAGGCTTATACCATGTGCCTTTCAATGCGAGCGGAATGAGGATCGGGATTATTATCGCGTTGAATATAACGGCTGATAAAATCGCGAGGTATGGATTCGTAAGATGCATTATATTCAAAATCTGCAATTGAGGATATATTGATGCCACTGCGGCAGGAATGATGACGAAATATTTTGCTATGTCATTTGCGATGCTAAAGGTTGTCAATGCGCCTCTTGTCATTAATATGTGTTTACCTATTTCGACTATATCAAGCAATTTTGTCGGATTGCTGTCGAGATCTATGACGTTCGCGGCCTCACGCGCTGGCTGGGTTCCCGTGTTCATTGCCACGGCCACATCGGCCTGGGCAAGCGCTGGAGCATCATTTGTACCATCGCCGGTCATGGCTACCATGTATCCCTGTTCCTGATATTGTTTGATGAGTTTCAACTTGTCTTCGGGTTTTGCCTCGGCAACAAAATCATCAACCTGTGCCTCTGCAGCGATTGTTGCGGCAGTTAATGGGTTATCTCCGGTTATCATGACAGTCTTTATTCCCATACGTCTTAACTGCTGGAAACGTTCTTGAATGCCCTTTTTCAAGATGTCCTTAAGATTTATGACGCCTATTATTTCGGCATCTTTGCTTATGACAAGCGGTGTTCCTCCTGCTTTCGCAACTTTTTCAACAGTTTTTTGAAGATCTTCAGGAATCTTTCCACCTATGCTTTTTATGTACTCTATCATCGAATCAGCGGCCCCTTTGCGGTAACTATGGTTTTCAACATCTATACCGCTCATTCTTGTTTTTGCGCTGAAACTTATGACTTTTGCATTTTTCGGGATCTCCGTTACCCGCAATTTATACTTTGTCTTGGCAAAAACCACGATACTTCTTCCTTCCGGGGTTTCATCCGTCAGTGAAGACATCAGTGCAACCTCAGCACATTCCTGTTCGGTATGATTCCCAACGGGTATAAATTCTGCCGCTTCTCTGTTTCCGAGCGTTATAGTGCCGGTCTTATCTAAAAGCAACACATTCACATCTCCGGCTGCCTCTATCGCTTTCCCAGAAAGAGCAATTACGTTTTTTCTGAACAGTCTGTCCATTCCGGCAATTCCAATAGCCGGTAACAGCGCTGCTATCGTTGTCGGAGCAAGACAAACGAAAAGGGCAACGAGTATTGTCAGCGACACCGTCGTTCCCCTTCCGACTGACTGAACACTGTAGATTGAAAGTGCACTTAAATTTATCACAACGAGTATGAATATAACGGTTAAAGATATGAGCAATACCTCAAGAGCCACTTCATTCGGAGTCTTTCTTCTTTTTGCTCCTTCTACCATCGAAATCATTTTATCAAGAAATGTTTCACCAGGATCGACAGTCACCTTTACTATGATCTTGTTTGATATAACCTTTGTTCCACCTGTGACGGCGCTTCTGTCTCCTCCCGCTTCTCTGATAACAGGGGCAGATTCTCCTGTAACGGCCGCCTCATTAACAAGAGCCGCTCCTTCTACTACTTCTCCATCACTCGCTATAAGATCATTTGCTTCAACGAGTATATAGTCGCCCTTTTTTAAACTCGTAGATGAAACCATTTCGTATTCACTATCAAATGAGGGCTTTTTCAGTTTTTTTGCCATTACTTCCGTTCTTGTTTTTCTCAACGATTCTGCTCTCGCTTTGCCCCTGCTTTCGGCTATGGATTCGGCGAAGTTTGAAAAGAACACGGTTAACCACAACCACAAAGAGATCATGCCCGAAAACCATGATGGGCCTCCATGATGTGTAAAAATAGCAAGTATGAATTCAATAGTTGTTATTATACTGCCTATCTCAACTGCTAACATGACGGGATTTGAATACAAAGCAAAAGGATTCAATTTTTTGAAAGATCCTTTCATAGCGCTTTTAATCAAACTTGAATTAAAAATGGAACCATTGCTTTCTTGCACTCTAAATTCCTCCCCACATGATGATATTTTCAACAACGGGACCCATCGAAAGAGCGGCAAAGAATGTCAGAGCACCTACTATTATGATGACGGCAAAAAGCCATATTACAAAGGCGGGCTTATGAGTCGGCAATGTTCCGACATTAGGCGGCGTATATTTCTTTGTCGCCAAAGACCCTGCCATAACGAGCACCGCTATGGCGGGAATATATCTGCCTATAAGCATTGCAAAGCCCGTTGTCAGGTTATAAAAGAGTGTATTGGCACTCAGACCCGCGAATGCGCTTCCGTTATTGTTTGCCGTTGAGGCAAAAGCATAAAGAATCTCGCTTAATCCATGTGCACCGGGGTTTAAAATCGCAGATGTCCCGCTTTTTGTCACCAGCGCTATCGATGTAAGTATTAAGATGACAATTCCGGAAGTTAAAGCCGTTATAATGGCCATCCACATTTCTCTTACCTCTATCTTTTTGCCGAGATATTCAGGAGTCCTACCTATCATGAGTCCCGCTATGAATACTGCTATCACTACAAATGCAAGCATTGTGTACAGACCCGATCCGACGCCTCCAAATGCGACCTCGCTTAAAAGTATCAGTAGCATTGAACTCATGCCACCTATAGGCGTCAAAGAATCCATAGCCGTATTAACAGCCCCGCAGGCTACACCTGTTGTAACTGTGGAAAAGAGAACACTTTCACCGACTCCAAATCTCGATTCCATTCCCTCCATGTAAGGTCCCGAAACCCCCATATTAGTTATTAAAGGGTCGCCCCTTATTTGAGAATAGTACTGTACACCTAAAAAGATAATCAATATGACAAGCATAACGATGTATATGGCCCATCCCTGTCTTGTATCACCGACCATTTTGCCAAATGTGTATGTCAACGCAGCAGGTATCAAAATTATCAAGAACGCTTCGACAAAATTCGTAAGAGGATTTGGGTTCTCATAAGGATGTGACGAATTCGCGCTGAAAAATCCACCTCCATTTGTACCGAGTAATTTTATTGCCTCTTGAGAAGCTACCGGTCCCATTGGAAGTATCTGATGCGTTATAGTGCCGCTTTGTGTGACAACGGGTTGCAGAAGATCGATCGTTTTGTAAGAATCGAAATTTTGTATAACGCCCTGAGAAACAAAAAAACGGCTGCGACTATGGACAGTGGGAGTAATATGTAAAGTGTACTTTTTGTCATATCGGACCAAAAATTTCCAATTGCCTTTGCATTCTTACGGCTAAAACCCCGTATCAAAGCCACAAGAATTGCCATACCGGTAGCCGCGGATAAAAAATTCTGTACCGCCAATCCTGCCATCTTGGTAAAGTAACTTGCCGCAGATTCTCCCGAATAAGCCTGCCAGTTCGTGTTTGTTACAAAGCTCACCGCCGTGTTAAAGGCAAGAGGTAAAGAAAATCCCTTAAAATGTTCGGGATTTAAGGGTAGAAAATTTTGAAATATGAGTATAAGAAACAAGACGAGAAATCCTATAAAATTAAACAATAACATGGAAAGAGCATACTCTTTCCAGTTCATTTCACGATCGGCATCAACACCTGTTAGACGATAAATCCATTTTTCAACTGGAGAAATTAAAGGGCTTAAAAAAGTCCTTTCTCCCATGTAAACTTTTGACATGTATTTGCCGACGGGTTTAACAAGTAATGTCAGAATGGCAAAGAAAATTCCGAATTCAATCAAATCAAGCGCAATTTCCAAATTACTCAAACCATTCATCAATCTTAGCCTCCCTGAAATTTAGTATTATCATTATACATATTT
>PNIW01000096.1 GCA_002878315.1 Mesoaciditoga sp.
GTGGATATGGAAAAAGCACGATCAAACTTCCGCTCCACCGGGCGGTTGCTTGACGTACTTCTTGTTTTCTAACAATCTTACGTAATTCAAACCGATCACCTTGACCTTTGAAAGGATTTCACAACATAAAATAATAACGCTTAGTTTCTCAATTAAGAATATTCAGTTTCATTTGTTTTAAATATTTTTAATTATCTTCTGGAATACTTAACTTTTCTTTGAGGTTTTTCATGATTCTTCTCGCCGTCGGAGAGATCGCAATGCCACCTTTGCCAGTTTCTCTTAAGGATTCGGGCATGCTCTTTCCAACTGCCATCATCGCATCCACAACCTCGTCAAATGGAATAACGCTCTCAACACCTGCCATGGCGATGTCCGCAAAGACCAAAGCAAGAGTTGCACCGGCCGCATTTCTTTTCACACAAGGCACCTCGACGAATCCACCGACAGGATCGCAGACAAGCCCCATAAGAGATTTCAAAGAAAGCGCGGCAGCATTTGAAACAGTTTGAGGGCTCCCTCCCATTGCGTAGACGGCCGCCCCCGCGGCCATGGCTGTGGCGCTGCCTATCTCCGCCTGGCATCCTGCTTCTGCTCCCGAAAGGGAGGCTCTCATCGAAATAATCTTTCCTATGCCTCCCGCCACGATTAGAGAAAGTACGAGTTTATCCCTTTCTATCCCGCTCTCTTCAAGCGTCAAAAGCACACCTGGCATCACTCCGCTCGAGCCGGCCGTTGGACATGCGACTATTCTTCCCATGGATGCATTACTTTCGGACATTGTAACCGCTATCGTGGCCGCCTTGAAAACCCTCTCGCCGACGAAGGCTTTGGGAAGATATTCGAGCATCCGTTTCCCATTTGATCCTGTCAGACCTACCAGAGTCTTGAATTCCTTTCCTTTCTTTGAGGTGTACTCTTCCTCCATTACGGATAACAGTTTTGAAGTTTTTTCCGTTATGTACTCATTTGAGTATCCAGTATCGAGCATTTCCCAGTCCATGATGACTTTGTGTAGCGTTTCGCCGGTCTTTTCGCATATATCTATAAGGTCTTTCAGCGATTTGACATTCATTTTATTCCCTCTTTCAGTTCAAAGATTTTACATATGTGACAAATCTTATGACATTTAGCATTTTTAGAGATTCTAAAACAAATGGTGGAAGTTCATCGTCGAGTTCTATAACCATACTCGCAATCTTCGATCCCTTGCTAAGCCTGTTAAGATTAACCTGCGCTATGTTTATGCCATTCGTTGCGATTATCCTGATAATAGCCTCAAGTGCGCCCGGGACATCTTCATTTTCTATCACAAGCGCGGGGAAATCGCCGTTTACAGAGCACATTATAGAATCTATCGAAATGATCCTTATTCTTCCAGCTCCTATTGAAGAGCCTATAACTTCGTGAAAGGCATTTGCTTTTCTTATCACGATCTTGACGGTGTTTGGATGGACATCGCCGAGATCTATTCCTTTGAATTCATAATTTATCCCGAGTTCATCTGCGATTCTGTCAGCTTTTGCAACATCCGGATCGTCCGTTTTCATACCACATATCCCGGCGATCAGGGCAAGTTTCGTTCCATGGCCTATGTAGGTTTCTTTAAAGGATCCATGCAGGTAAAATGAAACGCTGTCGGGAGTGGTTCCAAAAAGGTTGTAAGCAAATTTTGCTATTTTCATCGCTCCGAGGGTGTGAGAACTTGATGGCCCTATCATGGAAGGCCCGATTATATCGAGAATTGAAACCATTCAATCATCTCCTTCGAGGAGATCTTATCATTTCATCTTTTCATTTCAATTTCAATTTTCTGGAGGAGATTCTGGCACATAGCCGAGGGCTATCATTTTTTTGGGATCGAAGGCACTTTCTATCATTTCTGGAGAGACGCCGGCTTCCAAAAGCAATTTTTTAACATTCTCGTGTTGTTCTATGGCCTCTGATACGATCCTTGAAACTTTCTCGTACCCGAGTAACGGCACAAAACAGGTTGCCATCATTGCACTTTTTTCGAGATTTTCCATACATCTCTCCGGGTCGGCCTCGAGGGTGTCCACACACATTCTTAAAGCGCGCACGGCTTCAATGAGAGAATCAAATGAATCGTAAAGCGAGTATTGAATCAAAGGCAAAAAGGCATTCAACTCTAAATTTCCAGAAGAAACTGCCATATTCACAGCCACATCATTTGAAAGCACCTTCACAGACATGTATATGGCGTATTCAGGAAGGACGGGATTTACCTTTCCGGCCATTATAGAACTTCCCATCTGGACAGCCTTTAATTTTATCTCGCCTATACCAGCTCGAGGTCCGCTCGATAAAAGGCGAAGATCATTTGAAATCTTTATAAGGTTTGTTGCTAACGTTTTCAAAAGCCCGTGAACTTCGGCAAATACATCTGTGTTTTGCGTTGCCTCTATCAAATTTTCAGATCTTACAAGGCCTATGCCGGCCCTCTCAGAAAGATAACGGGTGGCGATGTACGAAAAAGTCCTTGGAGCATTTATTCCTGTCCCGATCGCGGTGCCGCCAAGATTTACAAACCTCATCCTTTCTTCAACTTTGTAAAGTCTCCACCTGTCCCGTGCTATGGCTTCGGCATATGCACCGAATTCCTGGCCAAGAGTAAGAGGGACAGCATCCTGCATCTCTGTTCTGCCAACCTTCAGAATGCCGTCAAAAGCCTTTTCTTTGGACTGGAGGCTTTCTTGAAGCAAAGCGACCTCATCCACAAGAACCCTCAAAAGCCTTATTGCACCAAGTTTTATGGCCGTCGGATAAACATCATTAGTCGATTGAGATTTGTTGACATCGTCTAAGGGATGGACGATGTACTCACCAAGATGGCCCCCTAAAAGTTCTGTCGATCTATTGGCTATGATCTCGTTCATATTCATGTTAAGGGCAGTTCCAGCCCCGCCGGAGAGCGGATCGACCACAAACCATCGCGAAAGATTGTCCATCTCATCGCACGATCTTTCTATGGCACCTGCCACATCACGATCTAAAAGCCCAAGTTCTTCATTCGCGCACGCGCATGCCCATTTGACATCTGAAAGCGCGCGAATCAAATAAAGATGTGTCTTTCTTGAAGGAGGAAAATTCTTTATCGCGCGGGACGTAAAAGGTCCATAGTAGGCATCGTCCGGTACATCTATCTCTCCGAGAGCATCATATTCTTTTCGCATTTATACCTTCCCACTCCATCATAACTTCCGGAAATACTCTTAGCACGCGCGGGATCGCACCGTGAAGGTAAGAAATTATGACACCGTAATTGACTATGGGAATTCCTAATTCCTTTGCTTGCCTTATCCTTTCCATCATCATCCTTCTTGTTATGACGCATCCTCCGCAGTGAAGAATCATTTTGTATTTCTTTACATCATCCGGATATTCTCTGCCAGAGTGAATTTCAAAGTTCAACGACTTGCCGGTGAAATTCTCGAGCCATCTTGGAATCTTCACGCGTGCTATGTCATCTGCAAGCGTTCTGTGATTGCACGCTTCTGAAATCAAGATATAATCTCCGTCTTCGAGTTTATCTATCGCTCTTAGGCCCCTTACGAGTTCTAAGAGATCTCCTTTGTGTCTTGCCTCAAGAATCGAAAAGGTCGTCAGAGGTATATCCTCAGGCACATCTGCCATAACTTTCATTATTGCTTGAGAATCGGTTACAACAAGTTTTGGCTTTGATTTAAGCCTCTCGAGCGTCCACCTTAGTTCTCTCTCCTTTGTAACAACGGGAATGGCCTCGGCATCCAAACATTCTCTTATTGCCTCTACCTGCGGGACTATAAGTCTTCCTTTTGGCGCTTCAAGATCTATTGGAACTACAAGGACAACAAAATCCCCTCCGTCTACAAGATCTTCTATAAGCGGAGGTTCATATGGCTTGGATCCAATGGAGGCTACCATCTTTCTTAGATCATCAATGGATTTTTCATCTTTGACAGAGAGGATAGAATATAGGTACCCGCAGGATTTTATATATTCGACAAGAGATTCATTTATTCCAAGATCCGATTTGGAAAGCGCAATTACAAAGGGTATCTCACGTTTTTTTAGATCTTTTACTATTTCTTCTTCGTATTCACTCCACCGGCCATTTCCTTCCACGACCACGCAAACAATGTCGGCTTTGTAAATCGTCGAGAGCGTCTTTGAAACTCTTAATTTGCCTACCGTATCTTCATCATCAAGACCGGCTGTGTCTACCAGAGTGATGGGACCCATCGGAAGTAATTCCATCGATTTGTAGACAGGATCCGTCGTCGTTCCAGGATGATCGGAGACAATGGCTATATTTGAACCTATAAAAGCGTTAAATAAAGAGGACTTCCCTGCATTTCTCCTTCCAACAAAAATAAGATGCGGTCTGTAAGATTCCGGTACTTTCATTTATGCCTCCTCGATGTCAGAAAATTCTTTCATCTCAGACATGTGAATTATAACACAAATACTGACTCGCATCCAAAATTGGTGTGTATAAGTTGGTTTGTATACTAAAGCAGGTTCAAAAACCGAATAGAAGTTGAAGAATAACTTATAAAACTCTACGACAGCGTCAAAAGAAATGGGACCTACCAAAAACCTCTGGTATCAAAGGATATCATAGATGATTCGATTGAAAAGTGCAGAGTTTTTGGTATCAATGGCCTTGTTGAGAAATAGAAGTGATATATTTGCCGGCTTACTCACGAACCTAAATCTGATAGAAAGGCTATGGAAATATTCGAAAAATGTGTTACAGGTCTATTATGAAAAGAAAGAGAAATTCAAAATC
>PNIW01000116.1 GCA_002878315.1 Mesoaciditoga sp.
CACCTCTTCCTTTTCCCTCAGGGGTAGGTTCATCAGGCACAGGATCTATTCCCCATTCTTCCATCAATTTCTTTCTCTTCTCTTCGAGATACTTTTCAGCTTCTTTAAAGGCTTCCAAATCCTTTTCATTAGCTAATCTGTAAAACTTTTCTCCTTTTTTATGTAAAACTACTGCAATAAGTCTTTGGCCCGCTTTTCCTTGTTGAAATAGTTTTCTTGTTGTATCATCTTTTATTGTTGAACCACAAACCAAACATGTAGCGATTGCTTTGTGAACTGTTCCTTTTGATGGGTCAAAGTTTTGAGGCATTTTCTCATACCCATCGCCAACTATTTTGAACTTAACTTGTTTCCCTTCAACATAGGGATACAAAGAGACCTTTTTGTTATCTTTTCTAGCGAGCCAGAATTGGCGCATTAAAGGAATCTCAGCATTGCATGCTGGATTTTGGCATGGGATTGTTCTTGCCCATATATATCCAACAGGAATGGAACCATCTTCATCTTTAGGATAGAATTTACCGATTTCTTTCTTAGCTTCTTCGAGAACCCAATTGCCCCATCTTTTTACATCCTTTATCAATTGATTTTTGCTTTCTTCTTTCAAGAGGTCTTGTTCTTGTTTAGTGTATTTTTGGGGGTATTCGAGTGTGCATTTCAAAATTAGTACTGCCACAGGATTGTATTCTAAAGCATGGACCTCGCATCCTAGTCTTAAGGCTTCTAATGGAATTGACCCTCCACCTGCGAAAGGATCGAGAATTCTTGGAGGCTTGCCATCGTTTGCTGAAAGGATGTCTCTTCTTGCTTTTTCAATTGTACTGCTTTTTAGCGAATTCTCCCATTTTGCAAGGTCTATTATGAAATTTCTTATCTTATTCCATTCTATTGGGTCTTCGGGAGCTGGGATTAAAGCGGCGTAGCTCGTTGTTCTGGAGCTTGCGAGAGGTCTTCTGGCCCACCATATGTGCAAAGTTGAGATATGTCCATGTCTTATGTTTTTTTCTTTTACTGATTCTTCGCTTACTTCTTTGATTGGGAAGCTTTCTTCGATGAAGAGTCTCATGGTTTCCATTCCTCCTGTTTTTTGTCTTTCCATTCTTCAAATGGGACGATGTATCTTACGTCTATTTTTCTTATTGTTTTGAGTTTTTCTGTGGGGTTGTTGATTATATAGAGGGTTGGGTTGTTGGATGCGTTTTCGATTATATAGAGCCAGTAGGATTCTTTAAACCTGTTGGCTTTCATCCATTCGTTTGGGGTTAGTTCAATATCTCCTGTTGTGGCACGTGCCTTTACTTCTATGTATCTTATTTCATCTTTGCTTTTTGAACGGATGTCGAAGCCGAGATTTTGGGTTGAAACGTCTTCGGGTATTCTTCCATGTTCTGTTTCATATTTCATAGCTATTTCCATGCCTATTTTCTCGACTTCATCACTTTCTGTTGTTTTGCTTGTTTCTGGAGTTACTCTTATTACCGTGAGGAGTTCTGGCGTGGATATGGTCAGGTTTTGTTCTTGTTCTATTTCTTTTTTGAGCTCTTCTTTTGCCTCTTCATATTTGTTCTTTTGATCATTTTTATTCCTTATGGGTAGATCTACCTTTTCGCCTTTATTTTGTCTTTCATACAACTCTGTAAGTTCGGTGTCTAGTTTGCCTATGAGGTACTCAAGGGATTTTAATCCGTATTTCTTTTTGATTTCGGCTTGTCTTTTTCTATCTTCGGCGATTTCGTTTTTGTATTTTTCTATAAGGTCTATTGCGTAGTTCAATGCCTTGTTTTCGTCTAATTTGTGGTTTTGTCTTTCTTCGTTATGGGCGGGTAGAAGGTCCCATAGGATCGCTGGGTTGATTTCTGTTAGGTTTTTCCCGTCATCGTATATTGCGAATATTTTTCTGCCTGCAACTTCATTCTTTCCGTCCCTGACTTCGCCTATGTAAAACCAAATGTAGCCGTTCAGTTTTCCGTCTGGATCTTTGAAGGTAGAGCCTTTCTTGGCTTCTTTATAGAATTTATCTTCAATCCATTTTAGGAGTGCTTCGAGAAGTGGGTGTCCGAAGGAAATGAATTCTGCATCGGGATTTTTGAAAGCGATGGTTTTATCGAATGTGGCTTTGCGGTAGCTTTTCATTATAATGCCGTATTGGTTTTTGAACTCTATGCTCTCTGCTATTCTTCTTATCTCGTAGGGGATTGAATCTATAGCTATGAGGCCGTTTCCTAGTTCTCTAAATTTTCCGCCTGCTTTACTGAAAACTTTTTTGAAGAATTCTTCAACATATTCAGGTATGAGCCTGTTTTCTTCTGCTTTTTCGGCCATTTCCTTTATTCTGGTAATGTCTATGTACTTTGTTGCTAGGCTTTCGCCGAGGATTTCTTTTATTTTTGTAATGTATTCCTCATTAGGTTTGATATCAAGTTCTTTGAGTATTTCATCCATGCTCTTCGCATTTGTTACGGCATCAATGATTAATTGGTAAAGGTCTTTTCCTACAAAAACGTCTCCAATTACATCGAAAACTCTATCACTCCCTAACTTCTCTCTTATTTCTTCCAATTTCTCGAATAACTTAGCTAAAACTTTACCCTCTCTCGTGTTTTCTGCCACGAGGTTAAAAATGTAAACGTCTTTTTGCTGGCCGTATCTGTGAATTCTTCCCATTCTTTGTTCAAGTCTGTTGGGATTCCACGGGATGTCGTAATTTATCATTATGTGGCAGAATTGGAGGTTTATACCTTCGCCTCCAGCTTCCGTCGAAACCATAACCTCTGTCTCATCCCTGAATGTCTTTTCTGCCCTTATCCTCTCTTCTATGTCCATCGCACCGTGTATGTAATTGACTTTGTACCCCCATTCTTGAATCTTTTTTACTAGATAATCGAGCGTATCTTTTGATTCGGTGAATATCAATATTTTAGGATTACCGTTCATTTCTCTAATTTTCTTAAAGCCTTCCTCGATTGCCTTTTTGAGTTCTTTAAGCTTTACTTCTCCCTCACTTTTTATCACTTCATCTGCTTTCTCAATTAATTTTTCTATTGTTCTTATCTCCTCACTCAGCTCTTCTGGATTTCGTGCGGCAGTAATCGATTCCAATTCTTCCTCCTTCTTCCATCTCTCCATCTCTTCAAGGTCTTCCATCTCTTCAAGGTCCACAGTTACTTCTTTTTGCGATTCTTCACCTTTTAGTATTTTTTCAAGCCTTTGTTTTCTTCTTTTCAACGTTTCCAAGAGTGCGTAAGCGCTTGAAGCCATTCTTCTTTGAATTATGAGCAAAGCGAAAGCTACGTTTCTTCTTTTATCGGATTCCAATGCTTTATTATATTGGTTGATGACATAGCGAGAAACTTCATTATAGAGTTCAGCCTCCCTATCAGAGAGGTAGTATTTTATAGTTTTGGGGTATCTTCTAGTAAATATAGGCTTGCCATCAAAATCTCTAAGATCTTCTTTCAGTCTTCTTATGAACAACGGATTATCTTTATTTTTAAGGGATTCCTCAACCATTTCTGGTGTGGCAAAGAACCCGGGCATAAGAAGGTCTAAGAACAATCTGAAATTCTCAGGGTCTCCTCTGTGCGGTGTTGCTGTTAGGAAAAGGAGATGATCCGTATTTCTAGATAAAACTTCTCCCAGTTTGTATCTCTGCGTCTTAGAGACCTTGTTTCCATACTTGTATGCGGACATTTTATGTGCTTCATCGACGATCACCAAATCCCATCTGACGGAACCAAGGGCCTGCAATACGTCATTTTGCTTGGCGAAATCGATTGATGTTATGACTTGGTTATTTTTCTCCCACGGATTTTCTCCATAATATGCTTCTAAAGTATTCCTATCCAATACAGATAACGTCTCGTTGAATTTCTCTTTTAATTCTCTTCTCCATTGATCTTTTAAATGACCCGGAACAACGATTAGAATCCTCCTAGCCAATTTTCTGAGCTTTAACTCTTTCATTATCAACCCCGCCATTATCGTCTTGCCTGCACCGGGGTCATCAGCGATGAGAAATCTTATATGTGGCTGTTTGAGAACATAACCGTAGACAGCCTCTATCTGAAACGGAAGGGGATCTATCTTAGATACGTTCATTCCTAGGAGAGGGTCGAAGAGTGATGCGAATTTAAACCTGCTCGCTTCAATAACGTAGAAAGCATGCTCAGGATCTGCGTCGAAATCAATGCTTAATTTTATGACTCTTATTTTCTCTTTTTCTTCGTTAGTTATTATTCTATCTATAAGCTGTTTTGACCTAGTAGTTACACCGATGACACGGCACCTATTTCCTATCTCGGTAATTTTTTCTACCTTTACAGGCTCGTTGAAGAAAGGAGCTTCGATTATATCTCCTTCGTTTAAATGCATGTTTTTCCCCATAATTATTGCTGTTCAGAATATTTAAGCGTGTCTAATTGGCTGTCTCATCCTGTCAAGATAAAATCTCCTTACATCAATATTCATAAAGTAATATTTAAACTTTAACATGACATGCAAAGACTACCTTTGTGTGAATGAGTATTTTGTTCTTTTTATGGTGGTCCTTGGTATGTTGATGCTGTTATGAGGGCTGGTTTTGTTCATGCGAGGGTTTTTGTTTGAGGAGTTCTGTT
>PNIW01000015.1 GCA_002878315.1 Mesoaciditoga sp.
TTGCCTATGAAGCTAGCCATCATGCCTACTGTAGAGGTATTAACCAATAAAAACGCTGTGGGGTATTTAAATGAAATGGGATGGGGTTCAATATTTGAACTGTAATCATAATTATTCAATTTATTGATTTTAAACTAGATAAACAAAATATATCAATTTTCGAAAAATTAAATAAATAATATTCGATTAAACGTTTATATTTAACTTTCAATTCCATTCTATGGATTCTAGGTAATACTCTAAGAATTGTATAAAAAGGGGTGTGTGGTGTCTTTCAATTCCATTCTATGGATTCTTTATGAAAAAAGAAAACAACTTAAGAAAAGTGCTAATTCTCACTTTCAATTCCATTCTATGGATTCCTAAAATTTTAACATACTTTAGGACGGGTTGGGCTCACTTTCAATTCCATTCTATGGATTCAGGCCCTTCACTTACTATATAAACTATTACATGGTCAGCCTTTCAATTCCATTCTATGGATTCCAATTATTAACGCTTTAGAATTAACCTTTTTAGATGACTTTCAATTCCATTCTATGGATTCTTAAATGGCATACTAATAGAAGTGGCCGAGATGTTCTTCTTTCAATTCCATTCTATGGATTCCGGGTTAGTAGAAGCTTATCCATCAATATTGGTTAAGGCTTCTTTCAATTCCATTCTATGGATTCTTAGTGCTAATAACCATTTTCATTGTAGGTATAATTATAACCTTTCAATTCCATTCTATGGATTCGAAATTTGTATTTTCATATGATAAAATAATAATAGCTGTAGTCTTTCAATTCCATTCTATGGATTCTTCATCATTCACGGCATATAAGGAAGAATTAGCTAAAAAAGTAACTTTCAATTCCATTCTATGGATTCTTATGAATTTTTAAAAGATATGATAAGAAAACTATGCAGCTTTCAATTCCATTCTATGGATTCATTATATTATGATAAAACAATAGAACACAAAGTTAAATTCTTTCAATTCCATTCTATGGATTCAAATTAAAAAGTAAAGGATTAATTGAAATTTATTTCAATGGTCAAAACTTTCAATTCCATTCTATGGATTCCAATTCTTCCGACATCTTTCTCGCCGTTATACTAGCTTTCAATTCCATTCTATGGATTCAACCAATTTTTTCACTTCATAATAACTTAAATTGTATAATCTTTCAATTCCATTCTATGGATTCCGTCAACAGTTTTATATGTTGTTGAGGTAGAAAAAGAGTTATCTTTCAATTCCATTCTATGGATTCAAGAAGTAAAAAGCGGAGAAAGGCAAGTTTGGAAAATTGCAGACTTTCAATTCCATTCTATGGATTCCCGTATATTTATCAACAAGAAATAATAAAAAAGTTAAATGACTTTCAATTCCATTCTATGGATTCTTTGTTTATGACCCAGTAGATACATCATGGCTTTCACCTCTTTCAATTCCATTCTATGGATTCAAATTAACGTAAAAGCTGAGGTTGAGAAAGTGCTAGAATTATATCTTTCAATTCCATTCTATGGATTCATGCAACGACTACGTTTTATTATGCAACTTTCAATTCCATTCTATGGATTCTAAATAACATAGAAAATGATAGTATTAGCGATTTCCTCTTTCAATTCCATTCTATGGATTCCAAGCAATTATGTCATTCAGTGGTGCAGGCGAAGCGGCAAGTGCCTTTCAATTCCATTCTATGGATTCATAAAGTATTTGCCGCCTGCGTTTCAAGTTTATTTAAAAACCTTTCAATTCCATTCTATGGATTCAAGGGTCGCAAGGCTTAGCTACAATAAAGATGATGTTGATCTTTCAATTCCATTCTATGGATTCATTTGCAATCACGACTACAGTAAATGGATATTCAGGCTTTCAATTCCATTCTATGGATTCAGAAGTCAAAAAAGATTTGGAAATAAGTTTGATTTTATCAAGTGTCTTTCAATTCCATTCTATGGATTCCTAAAACTCCCCTTAGATATGTTTGGTGACCTTGTCTTTCAATTCCATTCTATGGATTCAGAAGTCAAAAAAGATTTGGAAATAAGTTTGATTTTATCAAGTGTCTTTCAATTCCATTCTATGGATTCATCCTGAGATGACTTCATCAGTAATTTACGCACTTTTGACCTTTCAATTCCATTCTATGGATTCATATTAAGTGGTCGTGAGGGGAAGAGAAATGGTAGAAAGTCCTTTCAATTCCATTCTATGGATTCAAATTACATACCTTCGACGTTCCAAAAATAGAAAAAGTTTCTTTCAATTCCATTCTATGGATTCTTTTAATATTCTATTATAATTTTTTAACGCTAATAATTAAATCTTTCAATTCCATTCTATGGATTCCCAACAATTTCGGCTTTGCCTCTATTAAATATAAACCTTATGTTCTTTCAATTCCATTCTATGGATTCAAATGAGAGGAAATTGGATAGATGTGGATGGTGTTAAAGTCTTTCAATTCCATTCTATGGATTCTATTGAGAAAGCTTTATATACTGCTATCTACACTAGTATAATCTTTCAATTCCATTCTATGGATTCAAATTCTAATAATTGCCCCGCACTTAAACTTAATTGTTTAACAATCTTTCAATTCCATTCTATGGATTCAAAAAAGAAAAGTAAAAAATTACTTAAAAAATACAAAAACTTTCAATTCCATTCTATGGATTCAATTAGAAAACATTAACGAAAATTTAAAAGAAGATTATCTTTCAATTCCATTCTATGGATTCCTAATAACCTTTGGCGGTCCAAACATAAGATTTATTTACAACAGCTTTCAATTCCATTCTATGGATTCAATGGCGGTCGATAATGTGGAGGAAAAGCAGGAAGACACGCCTTTCAATTCCATTCTATGGATTCATAGAGCAGAGGTACAACCAGCTTATCAAGGAGAATCAGTTTTGTCTTTCAATTCCATTCTATGGATTCATGACTTATATTTGAAAAACAAGGTTAGATTTGATTTGATACTTTCAATTCCATTCTATGGATTCATGTTATAGGCAGGGAATTCTATTATTTAGGTTTTAGGGCTTCTTTCAATTCCATTCTATGGATTCAAAGAAAGAGCAAGAAAATAAGGAAAGTGTAGAGACTCAACCTTTCAATTCCATTCTATGGATTCCTAGAGCATCTCCGAATACGTCCACGCTTACAAAGTCAGAAATTCTTTCAATTCCATTCTATGGATTCAATATTATTGGTATTGACTTTGAAGTATATGCGTGGGTCTTTCAATTCCATTCTATGGATTCATGATAAAAAGCAAAATGAAGAGGAAGGAGGAGAAAACTCAGCTTTCAATTCCATTCTATGGATTCAAAATAGCCGAGGAAATAAGTGAAATAGCAAGCAATGAAGAAATCTTTCAATTCCATTCTATGGATTCGCTGATAAGTCTGAGTTTGTAGTTTATAGGCCTGTCATTGTTTTCTTTCAATTCCATTCTATGGATTCATAAATAAGGTAAATGAGGAAGAAAATGAAGAGTTAACACAACCTTTCAATTCCATTCTATGGATTCGAGACAAACTTTATAATCGCTGAATATTCTTTATATCCGTATCTTTCAATTCCATTCTATGGATTCTTGAAAAATGTGAGAAAATATGAGGAAAATGAAAACTTACTTTCAATTCCATTCTATGGATTCAAGAGAAAAATAAAAAAACGCAGTAGAATAATAGGGCTTGCTTTCAATTCCATTCTATGGATTCCATATATACCAATTAGCACAATTTTCCCCACATCAGTCCCAACTTTCAATTCCATTCTATGGATTCGAAACCCATAAAAAAGTAGCTGGTGGTACATGTATATACCACTTTCAATTCCATTCTATGGATTCTCAACTAGTTCATCAAGTCCAACAACTATATTTGGTATAGTCTTTCAATTCCATTCTATGGATTCTATTAGATATATCGCAAATATTGACAATGCTGGATTTTCAACTTTCAATTCCATTCTATGGATTCATGTAATAAAACAGGCCTGCTAAAAATGTTAAACTAATCTTTCAATTCCATTCTATGGATTCCTTTATACCTGACATTTGCCCCATTAGCAAATATAACATCCTTTCAATTCCATTCTATGGATTCTGACCCCTCCAATTTATTTTATCCTATATTACTTCCATATGCGGATTCTTATGTATACCTGATTACATAGATTTTTCTTTATTTTACACTCATATGCTCCATGTAAAAAATAATCAGCAGAGTTAATATATTCAGCTCGCATTTTCGTATATATTCCCAAGATACCAAGAGGAATTCTACATCAGAAATTTTTGTATAATCCCACTAAAAAATTTGTGATATCTTGAGTAAAAAACGTTAGATTTAAAAGTTTCCCAAGTAAAATAAGGGAAATCGGTAAGTTATAACTGATAAAAGAAAAATTGGTTATTTAAATTATGTTATTATTTCATCAGTGTTAGTTGAATCTATAAATTAT
>PNIW01000009.1 GCA_002878315.1 Mesoaciditoga sp.
CGGGCCATCTCCATAGCCAGACCGGATCTATATGCGCGTTACCAATCATGTGAATGATCATCTCTTCGTCATCCTTTTTAAGGCTTTCTCAAGATCATAGATTAAAACCTGTGGATCTTCAAGTCCTACATGAATTCTGACGATCGAAATATTATCTTCAGAGAGATCTTTGTGTGAAACCGCATATGGTACGATGAGACTTTCATATCCTCCCCAGCTTACCGCCCTTTTGAAAATGCGCAAATTATCGGTGAATGTTTTTACATCTTCTATCTTCTTGGTTGCCAATTTTATTGAAAAAAGACCCGATCCACCTCTCATCTGCTTTTTGGCAAGAGTTAATTGGGGATTTCCCTTATAAAATGGATAATTTATTTCTTCAACCGCAGGGTGTGTAGAGAGATAATCTATTATCTTCATCGTGCTTTCAAAGTGCCTTTCCATTCTTATATGAAGCGTTCTTAACCCTCTTAAAATAAGCCAACTTGCAAATGGATCTGGAACGGCACCGATGTTTAGAAATTCTGTTTTGAAAATGTGTGAAATGTCCTTTTTGCTGCCAACTAAGATACCAGCAACGACATCACTGTGACCTCCTAAATATTTACTTGAAGAATGAACTACAAGATCTACACCAAAATCAAGAGGATTTTGAAAATAAGGAGTTGCCCAGGTATTGTCAATTATCACCTTTATTCCATTTTCTTTGGCAAAAGCAGATATACTTTCGAGATCCTGAATTTTGAATGTAAAGGTCGTTGGACTTTCAAGGTATATCAACTTTGTTTCCGGCTTCACGGCAGACCGTATTTCTTCTATATTTCTTCCATCAACATAGGTATGTGAAATTCCAAAGCGCTTAAGATATTTCTCAAGCAAAGTCTTTGTCCAACTGTAACTGTCTTTTACGCAGATGATGTGATCTCCTGATTTCACAAAGGCCATTATTCCGGCCGAAATTGCCGCAACGCCGGATGCAAACAATTTCGCCTTTTGTCCATGCTCGAGTGCGGCAATTTTCTCTTCGACTATATTAACCGTTGGATTATTTCCCCTTGTATAAAGGTAATGCCCTTCCTCGTCCGATAGGGCCTTTTTGAACTCATCAAAAGAATCAAATTGAAAGATAGAAGTCTGAAAAATCGGCGGGGTAACAGATCCAAAGGGAATATTTTCTTCTCCAAGATGATGAAGTATTTCTGTGATGTTTTTTTTCATTATCATTCCTCCTATTCTTTAACCGCTCCTTCAGTTAAACCTGCTATTATGTATTTTTGTGCAAAGGCAAAAACGATTATGGTTGGCAATAATGCAACTACGAGTCCCGCACTCATCACTCCCCAACTTATACCGGCCTTTGAAATGAAAGAGTTCAAAGCGGCCGGAATTGTCATTTTGTCATTTGAGGAAAGGAACATAACGGCCAGGAACAATTCATTCCATATATTGACAAAGAAAAAACTGAAAATAGCCATTATTGCAGGTAAACTCACAGGTAAAACGATCCTGTAGAGCACTTCTAAAGTCCCGCATCCGTCTATGAGAGCGGCTTCTTCTAATGAGACAGGTATTCTGTCAAAAAATCCCTTTGACATTATAGTACCAAAGGCTATAACCATATCAATGTAGATGATCCCAAGCACAAAAAGATTATTTATCATGCCAAATTTAGAAAGCATCAAAAAGAGTGGAAGCATAAGCAAAAAGCCTGGAATCATCTGTGTAAGATACATGGCAAGCAAAAGTCCATTACTTAACTTTTTGAAACCAATTCGGGAGAGCCCGTATCCGCTTAAAACAGAAACTATCAAAGCACCGAAAGATGCTCCCAAAGAGACAAGCAAACTGTTCCTGAAATAAATCCCAAAATTTGCAAATGAAAAAAGAAATTTATAATTTTCAATATCAAGACTTTTCGGCCAAAATGTAATTGGAAATGTGTATAATTCTTTTGGTCCCTTAAAAGAGGTTATCAACACCCAATAAAGAGGGATCAAAGCGAATATCAAATATCCGCCAAGAGCCATGAATTTCAACAATGATCGAAGAAAGATTTTTAATTTTTTCATATAATCCCTCTTTCTAATCTTGAAAAAATGCTTAAGTAAATTATGGCGTAAATCATGAGAATACTCATTATTATAAAACCTATGGCCGCAGCCTGACCGTAATTGTAAAAGCTGTACATTTTTATTATCATGTAATTTGCTAAAGTATTTGTACTGTTGGCAGGTCCCCCATTTGTCATAGCATATATTATGTCCGGGAAATTCAAAATCCACATCGTGCGTAACAGTATAGTACTCGCTATAGTCGGTCTTATGTAAGGTATCGTAACATTCACAAGCCTTCTAAATCTTCCCGCTCCGTCTATTTTCGCAGCCTCGTATAGTTCTTCGGGTACAGATTGAAGAGCGGCCAAAAGCATTATCGCAAAAAATGGTATTCCGTACCAGATATTAACCACGATAACCGATGCAAGAGCAAAATGCGGATCGGATAAGAAACCTATACCTTGGTTTATAATTCCCAATCTCATAAGAATTCCATTTATAAGTCCAAATTGACCGTTGAAGATCCATGCCCAGACAAGTCCTATGGCAAAGCCGGACACTGCCCAGGGATAAAAGACAAGACCTGAATAAATTCCCCTTCCCTTAAAAGGCTTCTTTAGCAATAATGCCAATCCGAATCCAAGTGTGAACTGGAAGGCTAAAGACACAACAACCCATATCACAGTGTTTAAAACTATTTGGGCAAAATTAAAATCAACGCTTGTGAATATATCTATGAAATTATCAAAACCATTGAAATATATGTTAGAAAGATTGTATAAATTGTAATTCTCAAATGCTATTTGTATTTCCTGACCTATAGGAATATATGTAAAGATAACTAACAATATAATCGTGGGCAAAACCATGATGAATAGTTTAAGGTTTCTACTCATGTGATCCTCCATTAAATCCAGGTGTCAGAAGACACCTGGATTATTTTATTTACTTGACCAGTAATTGTTCCATTTTGCTAAAACGGCATCGAGGGAAATATTCCCGAGCAGCAATGATTGCATATCTGCCTGCTGTATGCTTGGCCATCCTGGCCATTTTGGAGAGTTGAAAGGATAATTTGAAAAGATGTACTTTTCAGGATGTTTCATCATGTACGCCCATGCACTGTAAACGCCTGTGCTGAAATAAGGATCATTCTCGTAAGTTACAGAACTGATCGGGAGAGGCCCGTAATTTTTGTTAAACCAGGCGTTAACTTCTGGACTTGAAACGTAAGCAATAAATTTCCATGCAGCTTCTTTATGCTGGGAATAGGAAACTATTCCAAGACCATTAAATCCGTAATTCGGATAGGCTTTCCCAGTTGGCCCAACCGGAAGTGGCACAACGGTATACTGATCTTTATCAAGCATTGTATTGAGCAATCCTACCGTATCTGGATCCTGCATTAAAATAGGAGTTACTCCGGATACAAAGGAGTTAACCTGAGAATCAAAACCCCAGTTTATTGAGTCTTGAGGAGAAGTTTTAAACAATTTAATGTACATTTCCCATCCGGCTTTGTACTGTGGGGACGTGAAAATTGTCTGCCCATTTGGAAGAATATAGAGATTATCTGGATTGGCATTCTCAACAAAAGAAGTTGCGAGGGTGTCAGGGAATATGAAAGGTGAATTTCTTCCTCTGTTATCCCATCCATACTGGTTTTTCGACGGATTGTACAATTTCTGACACGCATCCAAAACATCCTGCCAGGTCTTAAGATCATTTGGATTGATGCCGTACTTTGCCAGTATATCCGTTCTTACAAAAAGCGCCTTGACAAAGAAAGATTGTGGAATCATGTAAGGTGTGTTATTCACAGTTTTTGCAGCCTGCCATGCAAGTGGAATAAGAGTTTTCGACGCGCTCCATGTTGCTATGTAAGGGGTTAGATTCGTTAACCAGCCATTGTCGACAAGTTGTTTTATCGTGTAGTCTCTCACCTCTATGATGTCCAAAGGCTGTTTTCCCATCAACATAGTTGTGAGTTTGTTATCTGCCTGTTCGTAAGGAGGAGAGATAAGGTTTATCTTTATATTTGGGTTGAGGGCTTCGAAATCTTTTATGACCTGTTCCCACCATGCCGTTCTTTGAGGACTTGTCAATACCTGCATGAAATTAAGTGTGATAGTTTCGCCAAGTGAAACTATCCCTATTGCCAGTACCAATGTAAGTACCAACAAACCAACTTTCTTCATATGCACCCCTTCCTTTCTTATTTAAAAGCCATTTGGGCCTAACTTTTTACTATTCTGTTCTCGAGATATTTGATTCTCCCATGGGCCGATGCGCCCAATGCCACGACAAACGCGTCTCCTAAATTTGATAGTTCAACCTTTATTTCATGATCGTAGAAAAGATATTTCTTTATAGTGTTTCTAACC
>PNIW01000070.1 GCA_002878315.1 Mesoaciditoga sp.
TTTCGAGCGCTTCTTTTACGGATATCTCTCCGGCCGATATGCAGCCACCGCCGGCACATATCAAAATTGTATTCTCTAAAGGCATTAAGTAAACCTCCTTATCGTGCGGATTTTTTCACAAGTAAATCTCCCAAAATCCTTCCACCTATCACATGCTCTTTGACTATACGTTTTGCCTCTTCAACTCCCACATGTCCGTATATCACAGGCTCTTGATCCCCAATCTGAACTTCAACCGTTGGCTCAACTTCGCATAGTCCCATACATCCTGACTGGACTACGGCTATATCGTCTATTCTGTTCCTGTCGAGTTCATCGATAAGGGCCATTAAAGTATCCTTTGCTCCGGCACTTATGCCGCACGTTCCCATTGCGACAGTTATTCTTCCTCTCTTTTTACCTTGGCGTCCGCTGAGATTTTTAAGTCCCTCTTCCTTTATTTTTTCAAGATCTTCCAAACTCTTTATCTTCATTTTTTATTCTCCTTTCTTCTATAAGATTCTATTATTTGCGGAATCTTATCGGGAGTTAGGCGTCCATAAAAATCTCTCTCCCCTATTAGCATGACCGGCGCCATGCTGCATGCGCCGAGACATCTGACTTCCTGAACTGAGAATAATCCGTCCGGTGTAGGTTCATCCCCTGTAACGCCCAATTCTTCCTTGACCCTATCGGAAATCTTCTGCCCTCCCTTGACGTAACAGGCCGTTCCAAGGCACACTTTTATCTGGTATTTTCCGCGCGGCTTCATCGTAAAGAAAGAGTAAAAAGTCACAACCCCGAAGACCGTACTTTCGGGAATATCGAGTTTTTGGGCGATGTGATGCTGGACTTCTGCAGGTAGGTAGCCAAAGATTTCCTGAGCTTTGTGTAAAACCCCTATAAGCATTCCTTTCTTGTCAGGTAAATTGTCTATGAATTCGTCTAATTCTGCAAATTTAGGATCTGTCGTAAGAGCCTGATTTTCTTCCATTTATGGAATCCTCCAATCTTTTAAAATATTCAAAAATTATCTTCATGTTTTTTGGATTCGTTAAATCGCCATTTATATCCTCAGATGAAAAAATGTAAGATCTATCTTTAAATGACCTCTCTATGTGCCATCTTGCGTTTGAAGAAAGGACAAGCGTTGCCAATGTTCCCGCTAAGTCTCCTATCGGCTGACAATCTATCGTTTTTTTGAATTCGACCTTTATCTTCGTACCCATACCCTTTCTCGATTCTATTTTGACATACCCGCCGGTTAATTCCGCATATTCTTTCAGCAAAGGAAGACCTAAACCTGTTTTTTTCCCCTTTGTGGTGAAAAAGGGGTCAAAGACTTTTGATAATACCGTCTCGTCCATTCCACAGCCATCGTCTATAATTTCAAATTCGAATTTCGTATCATCTTCTTTGATTTTGATTTCTATCTCTTTTGCCCCTGCATTTACAGAGTTCTGCGCGATATCAAGAATATGATCGGCTATTGTCCTCATCTATGAATACTAACCTTCTTTCGAGAGCCCGTTTGAATTCTTCGAAGGTCCTATGATTTACCCCGACTTTAACCACAGAAGTTCCTATCTGATCTAAAGTGTGAGCATCTGATGACTTTAATATTGCCTTATCACTTTTGATCTTTCTAATTGTTTCCAGAGCATCGTACGGTGGACTGTCAGGAATAAATCCGAGTTGTTTCAAAACACCAAAAGTTCTTTCCACGTGCGCGTACACAAAAAGACCCTTAAAGGCCTTTATGAGTTTGAAAAGTTCATCAAGGTGAAGATCTGTCGACGATGCAAGAATTTTCTCTTCCGTGCCCGTAAAATGGTCTTCCTCGTCAACAAATAATTGGTACCCAAAACGTTCAGGATCATTTTTAATGTCTGGAAGGTGCGAATAAATGACCTTCGAAAACTCTTCTGCCGTTTCAACCGATTCAAAATATCCTAATACATGAACTTCCTCAACGCTTTGGACCTCTATTCCGGGAAGTACCGTTATCCCGTATTTTGAAAAGACCCTTTCGAATACTTTTACATTCCCGCAGGTATTATGATCGGTTATTCCAATCCATTCGATGCCGTGATATGAAAATCTTTTTGCCATTTCATTGGGAACCATCGTTATGTCCGCACAAGGCGAAAGACAGGTATGAACGTGAAAATCTCCCGTAATCATCTTATACCCTTTTGATATATCTTACCGCATGCCTCAAAAGTATTAAGGGAGGTCTTGAAAAGCGCTATCTTTTCTTTTTTTGCCCTTTGTACAGTTTCTTCATCGAAGAGATGATCATTGCAAAGAATTATCGCCCTTATTCCAGTTATTGCGGCGACTGCTATTATATTCACATGTGATTGAACTGTAAGCCAGACAGTATCCGGCTTAGCCCTTCCCATAACCTCGCTTAAGAGATCGCACGCGTAACCGTGATTGATTTCTCCCTCGCCACCGGTTACCATTTCGAAACCAATGTCTTTTAATTCTTCAATTTTCATCTTCATGCCTCCAGAAATGCATTTCTACAAGAACGCCATTTCCCTTTGAAGAAAGGATAATCATCCGGTCTGCACATTTTTTCATATTGGTAAGACCCATTCCGGCTCCAAAACCATATTCTCTAACGTAATCCGGGGCGGTAGAAAAACCTTCTTTCATGGCGAGTTCTATGTTTTCTATTCCCTTTCCGTTATCGTTAACCCTAACCTCTACAAATTCTGGCTCTATGTAGGCTTTTATTCTTCCAGTAGAATTTGAATGTATCACGACATTTGTCTCTGCTTCGTAGGTTGCTATAGCGATACGTTTTACGAACTTTGGAGGAAAATTTTTGGATATCAGAAATTTTTTCAATTCCGATGCTCCTGTTCCTGCCATAGATATGTCTCTGTAATCTATCTGAAATTCAAATTCTTCCCTGACGATTTTGACATTCTTTGGAATAGATCTGTAAATTTCCACTCCTACGAATTGCTCCCTTCTTGTGTCATGAACGTAAAGAATGCTCAACTTTACAAGCAGCGCTATCATCAGATCGTACTTTGTCACAATTCCTATGACCTTTTTATTTTCATCCACAACCGGAAATCGACCGTAACCGTACATTTCGAATTTTTTGAAAACATCCATTATTTTTTCATTTTTCGTAACACATACGACGTTTTTTGTCATAAGTTCAGAAATGTCCGAATCGAGCATGTTGTTTTCAAGTGCATGGATAATATCTTCTATGCTTATTATACCTTTTAATTTGCCTTCCTTATCGGCAACTGGCAATCCCGATATACGTCTTGTTCTTAAAAGTTCTTTGGCTTCACTTGCTTTTTGATCTTCCCTTATCGTAACGACGGGGGAAGACATGAAATCCTCTGCCTTTAATTCTGAAAAGTAAGGCTGGATCTTTTTTATGAGATCATCTATGTCCATTTGTAAACTTCCACATCATTTCCATTTATGTCTTTTAAACCTGCGCAAAAGAGCAAGCCGCAAGTTGTAAACATGACGAATTTCGTCGATATCAAGGGAATTCGATAAGATTTGGCCGCGTTTATGAACTCGGGCATGATTTCTTTTCCCCTCACAATGATTATTCCATCGACTCCAACTATGTCTGCCGCCTTGAGCATTTGCAACGTTGCAAGGCCCGTGACAAGCACCATGCCATCCTTTCCTACAGATAACAATTCACTTACCATGTCTGTCGCACCGCATATGGTGCAATCTTTATTTTCAAAATCCCATAACTTTTTCCCGTTTATAATTTCTGTAATATCTGAAAGCAGCATATAACCTCCAAGTGATTTTTTTAACAAACATATTATATCACAATTTTTAAACCAGTTAAAGACTTCATCACTTTTTCTGATTGTTAATTTCATGATAAAAATTCAACAACTAATTCTTGACATGTACATGATCTTGGGATATAATTACATATATGTCAACGGATCTCTTAAGAAACATGAATTTGTCATGATTTTGAGATCCAAAATGTATACGGGGAGGTAAAAGAATGAAAAAGATCCTGATTATCATGATGGCTGTGCTTTTAGTCGGAGCATTTATAGGCATGGCGGCAGGCTCTGTTGTCAATCCCAACACCCTTGTCGAAGAGACCATAGGACCGTTTGATTCTATGGATCCGGCATGGTCTTACGACACGGCATCGGGAGAGGTTATATGGCAACTTTACGAGAACCTTGTCCAGTACGATGGTACGTCAACGGTAAAATTACTGCCGATGTTATCCACCAACGTTCCGTCAGTTGCGGATGGGACGATACTCGACAATGGCA
>PNIW01000087.1 GCA_002878315.1 Mesoaciditoga sp.
CTCCCTTCGCCATAAATTCAAATTAGATTTATCGCGCGAAACCTATGTCCGCAACGTATATGGTACCATCCTTGACATTATCAACGTTATTTTCAAAAACGAAGGTCATTTGAATCAACTTTGAAAAATCTACGGGTTTTGTCCATGAGTAAGCAGACATTTTATCAAAGGGTACGACAACCTTTGTCCACTCTGTACCGATGGTAGTGTAATAATATTCAACGCCGTTATTTGGACTTTTTAACTCTATTTTGAAATTCATATTTTGAGAACTTCCTCTGGCGTAAAAGACGAGAGATGAATAACCAGAAGCATCAAAGGTCTGATTGAGATTCGTATTTGCAAGATCTATCCATGTACCGTTGTAAGATCCGCTTTTTTGGACGTTGTAATTTATTTTCCATGTATGTCCAAATGTGCCATCAGAGACAATATCCGCATTCACATCTGAGGGAGAAGATGTTCCACCCGTCCACACGCCAAGGCCGTACCTTCCATAAGGACTTGAGAAATTTTCAATGATGGTATAAGATGTCGTCTTGTTTTGTGGCTTTTGGACGGCGGTCGTTGACGATGAAGGCTTTGTTATCTTGGGCCCTATCAACTCGATCGCCTTTTGAACAAAAGGCACCTGCATGAAATATTTCCATACCATGCCCGTATAATAATTTTCTGTCATCAAAACTTCTATTCCTACATCTATACCTATGTAATCAAAATCTCTCCAGTTCTGATCGAGATTGAAAGCGTCAACGAATCCATACCGACCGTAGAGTTCATTTTTAAGTGTCCACATCTTCAAAACAGCCACTTTAGATCTGTTGGGCGTTAATGGAAGGGCACCTATCATCGCATAAGGTGCAACGGTCCCGTCTACTCCTCCATTTATTGCCCCATACGCCTGATAACCATTAGGTCCATCGCACGCAGACAATCCCCAGAAACCCTCTTTGAATGTCTTGTACTGGGAATTTTCATTTGCAAATTGCATGTCATACTCTATGGCTTTCTTAGAGTTGTCCCATAAATTTCCAACGTATTTGAAGTTCAAGTCTTTGAAATCTATATATGCCTGAGAATAAAGGTATGTAAACATACTTTCATCAGGTGTTGCCCAGTGCTTTAAATCGCCAGAGCCATTTTGCGACCATGTTACTATCCAGTATCCCCAATCCTCTGAAGGGATCGGATGGGTGGGAGATCCTATGGCAAGGATGTACATCAAAGCGGCCTCGCTGTATCCAATCCAGTAAGACTTAGAGAATCCACTTTCAGGGTACCATGCCATATCCAAGTAGGCTGTGTTATTTGTCATCCATTTCCAATCTATACGTTCGTAAAGTTCGTCTGCGAGTTTTTGAACTTCCGTTCCGGGAAAGTATTGGCCCGCAAAAAGTGCTCCCGCTATGAAAAGCGTCGTGTCTATTGGAGAGACCTCCGATCCGTTTGCTCTCTGACCTGTCCAGAGATTCAGAAAGTGGTAGTAGAAACCATGCTCATTTGGCAAATTTTTGAAATATTCAAGTGTTGTTAGAATTCTATCGTAGACATCCTGTTTTGGAATCCATCCGTGATCGGCGGCTATACATAAAGATGTAAGGCCAAATCCGACAGCCGCTATCGATGAAGGAGAATCCCATGTGGTTCTGTCTCTTACAAGTCCGTTTGATGGATTTACCTCATTCCAGAAATAAAATACGGCATCTCTTTCGTTTTTTGCAAGAATTTCGTCGGCATTTTCTTGTGCCATTGCGATGCCTCCTATTAGTAGAAAGGCAAGAAACAACAAAAAGAATTTTTTCATCTAATCACCTCAAAAAAAGGCACCTTGACGGTGCCTTGTTTATTTCATGAAACCTATGTCGGCAACGTAAAGATGGGCTGTGTTTAAAACGTCTAAGTTATGCTCGAATACAAAGGTACCCTGTGTCAATTGGGAGAAATTCGTTTCTTTTGACCATGGATACTTCGTGAAATCCTTGAATGGAATCTGGACAAAGGTCCAGTACTTGCCTATGCCGTGAACATAGTAATATTCCACGCCATTATTTGGGCTTTTGAGTTCTACCTTGAAAGTTATAGGAGTCGATGAATCAGATTTTGCAAAGAAGACGTAGGAAGAATAGGCAGAAGCGTCAAATGACTGATTGAGATTTTGATTTGCAAAGAGGACGTATGTGCCGTTGTATGATCCGTCTTTTTCAACGTTGTAATATATGTCCCATTTGTTTCCGAAAAGTGTGCTCGATACTATTTGTGCGCTTGCATCTGTTGCCGATGATGTCCCTCCCGTCCACGCACCAAGGCCAAAATGACCAAACGGACTCGAGAATGGCTCTATGATGTAGTAATTGAAAGTTACCTGCGCAAAGGCCATTCCGATCGCTAAAGCCAGAACTGCTGAAAAAACCAGTGCTACTTTTTTCATTTTTTCCCTCCTTATTGTAAAAATGTAAATATATTAGTTATACTTTACCTTCACATTATGAATACCCTTCAAATAAGGTATAAGAGTCCCATCTATTTTCTTTCCATCGACAAAGATCGTGTTTTTTGAGTCAAGACTTTTCATCGCTGGATTTTCGATTTCGAGCGTGTATTCTCCACCCCTTACGGTGAATATGAATTTCGCGCTTTTCCATGTCTTTTTTGTCGATGGCATGAAGAGAATCCCATCTTTGACGGGTTTTATTCCCATGTAGTACTCTATTATCGATCTGTAAAACCATCCGCCCGATCCCGAATACCATGTCCAGCCTGCCCTTCCGCTCTTTGGAGAAAGAGGCCCGTCGCTATTTCCAGGCGTTACGTAAGGTTCGGCCATGTAGATCTCGGGCGCTTTTACGAATCTTTTTATTGGAGATAGAGATTCGTAAACTTTATCTGAAAGGTTTGTATCCCTTATCTTCCATGCGGACCACAATGTCCAAACCGCTGCGTGAGTGTAGACACCTCCATTTTCTCTGGATCCGGGCGAGTATCTGCTAAGGTATCCGATCTTTGGATCTGGCTTTGTGAGCGGGGGCGTAAAGAGCAAAGGCCCGTAATCGGTTATAAGTCTTTTTTTTGCGTTTTCCATGGCTTTTTCTAATTTCTCATTGTCGCTTATTTCAGATATAACAGCCCAGTTTTGGGCATTAAGGAAGATCCTGTCATCGTTTTTGCCTCCAAGGACAATTCCGTCATCTGAAGTGGCCCTGTCAAACCAGTCTCCATTCCACGCATACAAATTGAATGAATCTTTTATATCCTTTGCCGATTTTGTAATGAATTCCTTCTCCTCTTTATCGAGTGTAAAGGTTTCCTGGACTTTGGAAAGAATGTAGTAAAGGAATTCGCTTACCCAAAAGCTTTCTCCCTTTCCATTTTTGCCAAGACCGTTGAGCCCGTCATTCCAGTCTCCGTTGAATATAAAAGGTATTCCCCTCCCGGATCGGGAAGACATTACACTCTTTATGCTTCTTAGGGCGTGATCCTTTAGCGTTCCGATGCCGCCGTCCAAAAATGGAACTTCTTCTTCAAGTATCGTAACGTCACCGGTATGGTATATATATTCGGTAAGCGCAAATGGAAGCCACAAAAGATCATCTGACCATCTTTCCGAAGGGTGCCAGTTCGTAAGAGGTAGCCACCAGTGTTGGACTGTTCCGTCATTTCTCTGGTGGGCGGCGTGGAGTTTTATTTGATTTTTCGTGATCTCCGAATCAAGCCAGAGGGCCGCGAGACTATCCTGAAGTTGATCGCGGAAACCGTAAGCCCCTCCCATCTGGTAATATGCGGTTCTCGCCATTAATCTTCCACCGATTGCCTGGTATGGAAGCCATTTGTTAACCAAAAATTCTATATCTTTGTCCGGAACGCTTATTTTTAATTTACCGAGAAACTCTTTCCAGTAAGACACGACTTTATTTTCAACATCGTCAAAATTGATTTTATTGTATTTTTGAGCAAGAGAAAGTGCCTCTTCATCGCTTTTTCCAACACCTATAAAGAAGTTGAGCGTCCTGTTATCTTCAGGATTCACATCGATCTTCACATGAAGCGCATTTATGCCATCCACGTGTCTATCCTGATTCATGTCGCAACTTCCCTTTTTTACAGATTGAGGCTTGCGAATGTCCCCATACATGCCGATAAATGATCTTTTATCTGTGTCGAATGAGGCAACCTGTCCGGACGTGGAATGGACAAGAACGTAGGGGTAGGAATCATTCCAGTTAAGCCATAGATACTTTTTGCTTAATATGGCCGAATGATCTTTCACGAATTTAGTCGCGAAGAACAATTTATGAAATTCCCTATGAAAATCGGCATTCGTGCTCATGTTAAGTTCAAAATATGAAAAGATCGAGAGATGAAGTGTATCTTTACTCTTGTTTTTGAAACTCAAATTTATAATCTCACCGTCATCGTCCATTGGAACAACAACCTTCATCTCGACATCAAACTTAGAAAATTTTGCGCTGAATTTTACAATTCCCGGTGAGAAAGTAACGGCATACTTTCCCTTATGCTGTACCGGTTGGAATGTTGGAGAATAAATCTCGCCCGTCTCATCGTTTCGAATGTATATGTACCTTCCGTAATCATCCTTTACGAGATCCTGAACCCATCTTGTCAACAAACTCTGGGATGCATCGATGTAAAATGAATATCCACTCCCGCTCTGCGAGTAGACGGTTCCATACCTTCCATTGGTTAAGATATTTATCCATGGCATCGGAGTTTTGGGATCGGTTATGACGTAATCTCCTTTTTCATCAAAATAACCGTATTTTGTTTTAAAATATCTCATTGGTTTGCCTCCTTGTGTAATGTATCGTAATATTTCGTTATCTCGTCTGATTTTCCGCCGAGTAAAGAGAAAATATTCTCGTACATGCCTACCTTTGATTGGTCTCCAGATGATCTGTGTATTAGTTCGGCCAGAACGTAAAGTATATATGGATTCCTATTTCTTACCGTGTTTTGAAAATAAGTCTCAAGATCATTTGTCGGCATCGTTGCGATCAATTTCATAACCTCTTTTCTGGCCCTTTCGACTACTGGCGGGATTCCAAAGATCGAATTGTCTTCAAACATCGTCGATATCTGGGTAAAGCCCACATAAGTAACGTACTTTTGAAGTTTGGGATCAAATATCTGGTAACCGTTGAGTGCGTCGAGGTATTTTCCAGCCTTTAGGGCTTCTTCAGCCTTTTGATAATTTTCAACTGCAAAATCTCTTGTCTGGATCCATGCTGCAACGTATCCCGCAAAGAAGATCACAAAAACTATCAACGCAATAATAGAATAGAGGATGATCTTTTTCTTCAAATCGATCGCCTACTTGAAAGAAACATTCGTAAAGGCTCTGATGAAATACTTTTGGAGGAACAAAAAGACTATCAATATTGGTAGGGTTATGACAACTTCTCCAGCCCAGAGCACCTGTATATTTTGACCCGGAATCGAACTTGAGAACATCTGAAGACCCAGTTGGACAGTCCACATACTCGGGCTTCTTAAATAAAGCAGAGGACCGAAAAAGTCATTCCAGGCTCCCATGAATGTCAGTATCGCGATCGTTGCAAGGACCGGTATACTCATCGGAATTATTATTCTCGCGTATATAATCGGATCGCTTGCGCCATCTATTCTTGCCGCCTCTATAACCTCATCTGGAATTTGCTCCATGAATTGTTTCATAAGAAATATGCTGTAAAATTGGACAAAACTCGGAATTATAAGGGCTCTGTAATGGTTAACCCATCCCCAGTTGTATAGCATCGTGTAAGTTGGTATGAAGAACAAAACACCGGGAATCATCAGTGTAAAGAGCATGAAACCAAAAAGCGCGTCTTTTCCCGGAAATTTCAACTTTGCGAGCGCAAAGGCCGCCAAAGAATCAAAGAACAGGTTAAGTAGTGTTACTGATCCGGCTATTATTAAAGTATTTTTGAAAAGCAATAAAACATCAAGATCTTTGAAGAGGCCTGTATACCCAGACCACGTCCATGGCATAGGAATTATCATCGACGGATTGTTCAAAAGTTGTGATGGAGTCATAAAAGAACTCATTACCATCAGAACGAATGGATAAAGCGTTATTATGAGTCCTATACTTAAAAGAATGTATGCTCTTGTTCTCTCTCTTCTTTCCTGCCTTAGCATCTGATCACCTAATTTCTTTCCTGAAGCACTTTAAGGGTTATAACCGTTGCTATGATTATCAAAATGCTGAGAATAAAGCCTAACGTTGACGAATATCCCATCTGAAATTTGCTTAATCCCTGATCGTATATGTAAAGCACAGGAGTCATTCCGGCCTGATCGGGCCCTCCCGTGACACCGAAATTCACATAAACCTGCGTGAACATTTGAAGTCCCCCTATTGCGTTCATGACCATTATGAAGACTATCTGCGGCCTTAAAAGCGGAAAGATTATCCTCCAGAAAATCGTACCTTCTCTTGCGCCATCCATTCTTGCCGCTTCTATGAACTCGGTCGGAATTGTACCCATTCCGCCGAGCAGGATTATCGCCTGGACTCCAAAGGACATCCATGAGGTTATAACCGCTATAACGGGCATTATGAGTACAGGCGTCAGATTCCAGACGATGGGTTGACTTAAAATATGCCATCTAACAAGCAAGGTCTGAATGGGTCCGTACGGAGCAGTTATATTTCCGAGCACAAGCATTACTACAACAACAGAGGTTATGGTTGGTACAAAATAGGCGCTTCTGAAAAAAGCATTCCAGAATTTATTCCCGTTAGAAATTTTAAAAAGCAAATAGGCCACAAGCAGGGCGACAAAGAAGGTTAAAACTATGAATATCGCCTGATTGTAAAGGATATTGACAATACTTTTCCAAAATAGCGGATCTATGAAGCCATTTATCCAGTTTTGAAATCCAACGAATTTTATCGATTGTGGTGCCACAAGATTGTAATTCAAAAAGGTCATCTTTATTCCGAGCCATAAAGGATAAACGCTAAAAACGAGAAAACCAACGATCCAAGGGGCTACAAAGATGTAGCCCCATTTGGATCTTTTAAGAGTTCTTAGAAAATCCTTCATGATCTCCTCATAAACCTGAGTTCAAAGCGGCTTGAGCGTTCTTTGCCGCTATCTGAAGTGCCTGTTCGGCAGTCGGAATCGAATGATTGACAACGTACTGGCCCCACGCATTTAAAACGGCCTGAGTGACTCCGGAGTTTTGTTCAAATGGGTTTGTGACGACGACGTGTGTGAGTTGATCTACGTAAGGCTTCACATCTGGCCTCATGAAGAATGGATTACTTGCATTTTCCTTTACAGACGGTAACCATCCTATTTCTTCACATGCCTGAAGTTCATTTTGCGGTTCCATTAAAAATTGAATGAACTTCCACGCCGCTAAATCTTTTTGTGGAGTTGATTTAAAGACTATCAGGGGTCTTTGCGCAAGTGTTGACCAGTGAATTGCGGTTGCAGAATCAGAATTTGTTGGTATAGGAGCAAGTCCGTAATCTTTTCCATAAATCATAGGCCCACCCGTTGAATTTTGAAGATTAAAGGTCCATCCGTAGGCGAACTGGAGCCACATTCCAACATTTCTTCCAAAAATCGAAGCCTGCTGCATACCTGAAGGGCTGTATTGTTGTGCTTCTTTGCAGAATTTCAAGAAATCTACAAAATGAGCGTCCGGATTCGTGAATTCAAGTGAAAGACCGTATTCTCCTATCAAATGAGGATATTTCGCATCGTTGAAGTTGTAATATATCTGCTCTAACATGCCCCAGTACCAGGTGTATTGAAGCATCTCATTCCAGAAGAATTGGCCGTAGTATTTTCCATAAGGGCCGGGAGGAAGTTCGCTTATCTTCTTTGCGTCGTAAAGGTACTGGGCAAATGTTTTTGGTGGGTCGTCAGGGTTGAGTTCTGCAAGTTTGAAGATAGTCTTGTTGTAAAACATCACCTGGGTTGTTACCATCCATGGAATGTTGTAAACTCCTCCGTTGTAAGGGAAAATTCCAGTTATAAGTTCCGATGCTATTTGGTCATATCCCGGCATCTTGGTAAAGTCGAGTAAAAGGCCATTTTGAACGTAATTCATTGAAACCGGCCCTACGAATATATTTGGAGCATTACCGGCCGCGACAAGGGCCGCTATCTGACCGCCACTTGGCTGAGCGACTACCTGAACTGTGATGCCCGGATTTTGCTTTTCAAAGACAGGGATCACGCTTTGAAGATAATTAAAAGACTGAGCATCAGGTGGGGCTATAGTTATCGTTACGGCCATAATTGAACTTACTATCAAAATCATGAACGAAAATATAACAAGATACTTTTTCACAAATTACACCTCCCAATCAAAAAGGCAGGATAAATCATGCCCTCATTTCAAATGCACATTCAAAGCGATCATTTCGCCCTCGGCCGATCCTATGCCAGCACCTGTTGCATAGGGATGAGATTCTGATGGCCATCCGGTGAAATGGCTCTCGCTGAATACGTCAAATTCCGTTCCATAAACCACGGGAACAAATGGCATATCCTGTAAGAAGATTCTTTCTATGGTATACATGGCCTGTTTCTGAAGACGCAAATCGCTCGTTTGAGAGTAAGTATTTAAGGCTGCGGTTATCAAAGGATTGGTATATCCAGACCAGTTAGATGATGAAGTCTGTCCGACCGGGGATGTAAAAGATGGGTTGAGTTCTTGGTTGAAATAGAAGTAAGGAATCGGACCACTTCCCGTTGCCCATGCAAAGGCCATATCGTACATTCCCTTAGTTATCGTTGACCACCATGATCCGAAGGATTCCTGAGTTATTATAGCGTTTATACCGAGTTCCTTAAGATTTTGCGCTATTATCTGAGAGATAGTAAGATAATCAGTCCATCCAGCAACGACCGGTAATTTATAGGTTGGAAGAACTTTTCCATCCGGGCCGACGAGATTGCCCTCTGCATTTTTCTTAAATCCTATCGAGGCAAGCAATTCCTGCGCGGCCTTTGGGTCGTATTTCGAATAAGATGTATTCAAACCTTAAAGGGTTGGATCAAGCCATTCGGATTGCTGGGCCGGAAGTATTCCAATCGCACTTGAAGGGCCTCCCGCGTTGAAGTAAGCCTTCTCTTCTGCCGCTGCCCTGTCTATGGCCATAGATATTGCCTGTCTGAAGACAGGATTGTTGAAAGGATACTTTCTTGTGTTCAAGTAAAGGATCAAAGTACTGTTCATTGGCCACCATATTTTATTTGTGGACGGATTTTTACTTACCCACGTCTTTTGAACATCTGGAATGTAGACATAACTCCAGTCTGCGGTACCTCTTAACAGTTCAAGCATTACTGTCGTGTTTGATTCAACTGATCTTACGACTATCTTGTCTATGTAAGGCCTGCCAGCCATCCAGTAATTTGGATTTTTAACTAAAGTTATTGTGTTAGTCGTTGGATTGAATGAATCAAGCAAAAACGGGCCTGTCCCAAAAGGATTTTGATTTGGATATGTCGCGGGATCGGATAACTTCGACCATATATGTTCCGGTACTATAAGTTGCCCAAGAATTGCGTAAAGTAAAGGTGTATTGGGTTTTGAGAAGGTGAAGATCACGCTGTCATCACTTGCAGCGACACTCTCGAGATAATTGTCCTTTGACCACAACGCACCAAGATCGAGGGCTGGGTACTTTTTGATCAGGTTAAAAGTGAAAGCAACATCGTTGGCGGTAAATGGTGTGCCGTCGGACCATTTGACCCCATTTCTGACGGTAACGGTAAGGATAAGATTGTCATCAGACCATTTATATGACGTTCCCAACATGGGCGTGAGTTGGCCTGTCAGACTGTTGACGTAAAAAAGGCTTTCGTAGATCAAATTTTGCATTTGTAAGGTCTGGGAAGTGGGCAAAAAGGGATTGACGCTATTCGTCAGTTGTCCCCAAGGCATGACTACATTTAATGTTCCCCCGTACTTGACATTTCACCAGTTAACAATCGCCGGGCCTTGTGTTGTGGATTGTGCAATTCCAAAACTGAAAATGCCGGCCAAAAGGATCGAAAAGATTAAAAGTGTTAAACCTTTCTTTATAAAACTTCCTCCCTTCAATTTGTAAGATCGGTCTTACAGCCACACGAATTCCTAACTATCAATCTCGTGCTAAGGACTATTCTCATTGGAGATTTGACGATATCTCTTGAGTTTATTCTGTCTAAAATCATCTTTGCCGCCATCTTTCCTATGCTATGCATGGGCTGATGAACGGTTGTCAGAGGCGGACGAATATATCTTGACCAGAAGACATCATCAAAACCTGCAACGGCTATTTCCTTACCGGGATTTATTCTTCTTCTTTCTAATTCTTCTATGACTCCGAGGGCCATTTCATCATTTGCGGCGAAGATGGCTGTTGCTCCACTACTGAGACACTTTTCGACGGCATCTTTGCCTCCTGACTTTGTAAAGTCCCCACGGCACACTAAATTGGTATCGAATTTTATTCCGTATCTTTCGAGAGCGTATTTGTACCCGCGAAGCCGTTCGACGCTATCAAAACTTTGCGCAGGTCCGGTTATGAACGCAATTCTTTCGTGTTTGTGCACTTTTATAAGATGCTCGGTCATTGAATAGGCGCCGTTGAAATTATCAACAAGAATCGTGTCCACATTCGTTCCGTGAATATCTTCGCCAAGATATACCACAGGAATTTCAGATTTCATGACCTTTTCGACTGTTTGATCGTCAACTTGAGGATCAAAAATGATTATTCCATCTATTCTTCCGGAACTTATAAGAGATATGTACCTTTCTCTGTTTTTTTCCGGAGCATTTGATTCGGTCATGAAGAGCGTAAAATACCTGTTTTCGCTCAGTACCTCTTCAACTCCTTGAATTACCTCTCCATAAAAGGGGCCTTCGACGGACGGCAAAACGAGACCAATTGTCATAGTTCTGTTTTTGCTTAAATTTACGGCTTTGGAATCTGGAACATAATTGTGCAATTTTACAAGTTCGAGTATTTTTTTCTTTTTTTCTTTAGAAATGTAACCGGTACCATTAAGAGCACGCGACACTGTTGATTTAGATACTCCAGCCATTTTAGCGATGTCATCTATCGTAGTTTTCAAATTATTTTTCACCTTCTTTATGGAACCGATTTCACATAAAAGCATACAATTTATTTTTGGATTTTTCAATGACGATTTTTGGAGTTTAAGGACGAAATTCAGACGAAAATAGACAATTTACTCAATTTATTCGATTTACCTAAGAATATCTCGGATATCCTTTAAATAAAATTGAATTTCAATTTTTAATTGTGGCTATAAGTTCTATCTCTATGTCCGCATTTCTTGGAAGATTTGAAACTTCTACAAAGGATCTTGCCGGCTTTGAATTTCCGAAATATCTTTCGTATACGGCATTTACACGGTTGAAATTTCCCATGTCTTTTACAAAGACGGTAACTTTGGCCACAAATTCAAGGCCCGACCCGGCAGCCTCGAGGATCGATTTGATATTTTCAAAGATTCGGATCGTTTTATCCTCTATCTCGCCTTCCACAAGTTGTCCGTTTACCGGATCTATGGGAAGTTGGCCGGAAACAAATACGAAATTTCCCGCGACGACGGCCTGAGAATAAGGACCTATCGCCTTAGGCGCGCGTTCTGTAGATATGTACTTCATGAATTCATCCTCCATTCTTCTTTCAGAATACCCATGATTATCTCATCATGGTATTTTCCATCCCTAAAGATTTGAGATCTAAGAGTACCTTCGATCTTGAATCCAGCCTTCTCGTAAGACTTTATGGCCCTCACATTAAAGGCAAAGACGTGAAGTATCACTTTATGAATATTCATCTCCGAAAATATGAAATTCACGAGGACCTTCATTGCATCTGTACCGTATCCTTGAGAAAGAAAAGATCTTCCAAGAAAAATTCCAACTGTGGCAACGCTGTTTTTCCAGTCAAGTGCATTTATTCCGCATCCGCCGATGTATTGGCCATCCGATATTCTTTCTATTGCAAAACTGTAATGCTCGGCATTTTTTGAAGATAACTCTTCATACCATTTTTCCTCCTCTTCAAATTTCCACGGCAAAGGAATATCGGGGGCAAGGTACTTTTTTATCTCCCAGTCATTCACATATTGCCATGCAATTGAAAGATCGTCTTTGTGATATTCTCTCAATCTGACAAGGTTTCCGTAGAAAATATTTTCCTTCATTTTTTTCACCCCAAATGATTATACTAAATTCAACTTGCATTTAACATCACAATATTTGGTGTAATCGGTACAGATCTGGTACAATATAGATGTAACGGGGAGCCAGTGAACTGGCTGAGAGGAGGCTTGAAGCCTCGACCCTTTGAACCTGATCCAGGTAATGCTGGCGAAGGGAAATAAGGATAAACTGGCCGTCCCCGTCTGGGACGGCTTTAATTTTTGGAGGTGATTGAGAATGAAGAAAGTTGCGATCTTTGCCATTGTACTTTTAATGGCAATTGCCGGTTTTGCAGAAACTCTGACGATTTACACCTATAGCAGTTTTGTCTCGGGAATAGGAAATGAAATAAAGCCCATCTTTGAAAAGATGTACGATTGCAAGATCAATTTCGTATCTATGAGCAGCGGAAGTCTTGTAGCAAGATTGATCCTCGAAAAGTCAAATCCGAAAGCAGATGTTGTCATCGGCCTATCTCAAAGCCAGATTCCGGAAGTGCTCGATCAAAATCTTCTCATTCCTTACAAACCAACTAATATTGCGAGTGTCGTGAACAAATCATTCTTGATAGATCCGCTCTACAGGGTTATTCCTTTTGATTACGGTGCCCTTGCGATAGATTACAGCAAAAGTCTTAAGAATCCTCCCAAAACCTTCGATGATCTTTTGAGTTCACAGTATGCGCACACGCTTGTGATAGAGGATCCAAGAACCTCCACGACAGGCCTTGATTTTTTACTCTGGACAATAGCGATATACGGAGATAAATGGCAGGATTACTGGCAAAAACTTATGCCGACTATCAAGACGGTAACAAGTGGATGGGATACGGCATTTCAAATGCTCGAAAATGGAGAAGCCAAAATGATGGTGAGCTTTGCAACTGATGAGGCTTACAATTACTATTATTACAAGGGATCTGATATAGGAGTTGTCATTCCAAATGATGAAGCATACGTTATGGTAGAATACGCAGGAATAGTCAAAGGTACAAAGCATCTCTCTCTTGCACAAAAATTCATCGATTTTGTGCTTTCCAAAGATTTTCAAAGTGCAGTTCCTCTTAACCAGTGGATGTATCCTGTAACGGATGTATCTCTGCCTCAGGTATTCATAGAACACGCGCCCGTCATAACAAAGACCGTGACTATACCTATGGGAGAGATAAAGACATCGCTTTCAAAATGGATAAATGAATGGACGCAGATAATAATTAAATGAAAAACAGATATATCTTCTCGATTATGCCCGCCGCGATCTTCTACCTTTTGCCCGTTATAGTTCTATTTGTCTATACCTACAAAACGGGAACCTTTGTCTTTAATTCTCTTAACCTTCAGATACTCAAGTTCACATCTTACCAGGCCTTTCTTTCGACTTTAATGTCTTTCGCGATGGGGCTTCCCGGGGCTTACCTTATAGGAAGAACCCGTTTTAAATTCAAAGGAATATTTGCAGCCTTATCAACGGTGCCATTTGTCATGCCGTCTATTTCAATGACTCTTGGATTTATTTCCTTTTTCGGCCACAACGGCATATTCAATTCCTACTTTCTCTGGCCAATCTTTCATGTGAGATTTGAACCGCTTTTTACGCTTCTTGGCGTTGTGATGGGAAATGCTTTTTACAACTTTCCGCTCACAATGATGATAGTCGGAAGTGCCATTTCAAATCTTGATCCGGTTTACTCTGAAGCGGCGAAAATAGATGGGGCTTCTAAATTCAAAAGTTTTTTATTCATAGAATTTCCAATCCTGCTTCCATCGGTATTGAGTGCTTTGATTTTAACCTTCATATATTGTTTCACTTCCTTTGCCGTTGTGCTTGTAATAGGGGGCGCCCAATTTTCAACGATTGAAGTCCAGATATACATGTATCTTACAACGCTTATCGATTTTAAAGGAGCGATGGATCTCACAATTTTACAAGTTGCTTTAATAGGATCGATAGTTTTGATCTTTGGTATTTTAAGAAAGAATGCCGGAATATTTTCTCAAGAAATTTCACGTTCAAATTCCAAATTTCCGTTGTGGGGAATTCTTTATTTAACAGTTATAAGCATCTTCGTTTTCGGCCCAATAATCTCACAGGTATTTGCCGGCTTTTGGAATTTTCGAAATTCAACATTTACACTTGAGTGGGTATATCATCTCTTCTCGGGAAGAATGAATCCTTACATAGGAAATTCAGTTATTGCAGCGATTTTATGGACCGTCATTTTTTCATTATCATCGGCAATTCTGACGGTGATTTTATCGATAACATCGGCCTACGCTGTTAACAAAATAAAGAATGCTTTCTTTGACATAATCTTTACATCCTCTCTTGCGATTTCTCCAGTGATACTCGCATTTGGATATTTGGTCCTTCAAAACTGGATTCCTCTTAACTTTCCGTCAGAGATAATCCCGATATACACAATACTTTCATTCCCGATAGGATTTCAAATCTTTTTGTCCGGCTGGCAGAGATTTCCAGAGGAGATAGATGAAGCGGCGTCTGTAGATGGTGCAAATTGGTTTCAGAAATTGACATTGATAAGAATCCCGATTTTAAAGCCTCAAATAATCTCTACGTTCTTTTTTGCATTTGCAATTTCAATGGGTGAGATGAGCGCGACTATGGTACTTTACAATCCAGAATTTCCAACTATTTCGATAAGCGCTTATAGGTTATTTTCATCGATGCATGTACCAGAAGCCCAGGCGCTTGGCTCTATCCTCACGATTGCAACATTTATAGTTTTTTACATCCTTGAAAAACCTCTTTTTAGAGAAAACCAATAAATGCGATTTATGACAACTTTTACATATTTAAGGTAATTAAAGCATGATTAAATGTTTTTATCTTCATTTTTTGCAAATTATCTTAAATTTGCTTTGAATTTTTGTTTTTAACATTTTTTGTTGTATGATCATATCTGTGGGAAAGGAGAGAAGATAATGTTAATAGAAGAGTGGATGAAAAAAGATTTTGCCATGGTTGATAAAAATGCCACTGTTGGTGACGTTAAACAGATCTTAAGAAAGCACGGATCGAATTGCTGTATAGTTGCAACGCAAAAAAGATTTGAAGGTATTGTAAGATCTGAAGAAATTCTTGGAATGAATGATTCGCTGCCTGTATCAAATTACATTCGCAAAATTCCATACACTCTAAGCCCGCAGGACACTCTCGACGAAGCGGCCGTTTTTTTTCTTGAATCGGATCTTGAATTGTTGCCCGTTATCTCGGAAGAGGAGATTGTCGGAGTCATATCGATCTTTGATATCCTCGATGCTTTTACCCAGATGGCCGGATTTGGTGAAGGTGGAATAAGGCTTGAGGTAGAACTCAAAGACACGCCCGGTTCTTTGAAGCATGTACTTGATGTGCTCTATCTTCATTCGATGAACGTTTTATCTGTTCTCATCTATCCCGGAAAGAATATAGGCGAAAGAGTCGCGATAATAAGAGTTGAAGGGAAAAACGCAAAGGAACTTTCCAAGATTTTGGATGTCAACGAGATAACTTACAATTCAATATTAAAAGAAGAAAAAATATGAAAGGAATGATAAAAGATGAAGGTTGCTTTCGTATCTTTTGAGGTTTATCCACTTGCCAAGGTTGGAGGTCTTGCGGATGTGGCAGGTTCTCTCCCGAAAGCCCTGAAATCCAAGGGTGTGGATGTTGAGATATTCATGCCATACCACAAAATTGTTAAGAAGAATATCGAAAAATTCAATTTACGGGTAGAAAAGGTTCTGGATCAATTCGATACAGGTCTTAAAACGGATCAAAAGGCATCCCTTTTTAAAACCAATTTACCGGGCACAGATATACCTGTTTATCTTGTATCAAATGATTATTACTTTTCATCTGAAGAGGTTTATGGATCACCAGATGGTGGCCAGCAGGCCATATTTTTCACAAGGGCCGTTATAGAATCGATAAGAAAGATGAATGTACACTTTGATGTGATACATTCCAATGACTGGCAGACAGGGCTACTTCCCGTTTACCTGAAGAGTCTATACAGAAATGATCCGATCTTTTCAAAGACTTCCACAGTTTATACAATCCATAATCTTGGATATCAGGGCCTCTTCGATAGATCCTATCTTGACTTTGCGGGATTACCTGATTATCTTTACAACATGGATGGGATAGAATTCTACGGAAAGATAAATTTCATGAAAGGTGGAATACTGTTTTCAAATATAGTAAATACCGTCAGCCCGACTTACGCTGAAGAGATAAAAACTCCGGAATACGGCGAGAAACTTGAAGGAGTTTTGCAACTTAGAAAGGATGTGCTCTACGGGGTTCTTAACGGTATAGATTATGTGGAAAATGACCCAAGAACTGACAAACGCATACCTTACAATTATGATTTGAACTCTCTCGATGGAAAGAAAAAAGACAAGTTGCATCTTCAAAAAGAGATTGGATTAAAAGAAAGTGAAAAAACACCCGTAATAGGTCTGGTAAGCAGGCTTTTCGATCAAAAAGGTCTTGATTTAGTTGAAGATATAATGAAATACGTTGTTTCTTCTTGCGACGTGAATTTCATTCTTCTTGGCACTGGAGAGCCTAAATATGAAAGGGCCTTCCTCGATCTTTCAAAAGAATTCCCTCAAAAGGTGGCAGTCAAGATCGGATTTGACGTGAACCTTGCCCAGAGAATATACGCCGGATCTGATTTTTTCCTTATGCCGTCTAAATATGAACCGTGTGGCCTCGGCCAGATGTACAGTCTCAGGTACGGTACAATACCAATAGTTAGATATACAGGAGGCCTTGCAGATACGGTAAAAGAGTTTGACGGAAAATCTGGAAATGGATTTGGATTTAAAAATTACGATTCTGCCCATCTTGTAAAGACGATTTTGAAGGCCCTGTACTATTACAACGTTGATGATTACATGGGAACGCTTATAAAAAACGCTATGAGTATGGATCTTTCATGGGAAAGATCTGCTTCGGAGTACATTAAACTCTACGAACTTTCAAAAGCAAGGTGATAAAATGCCAGAATTGAGAAAGGATATCATAACAAAAAGCTGGGTCATAATCTCGACGGAAAGATCAAAAAGACCGCACGATTTTGCCAAGCCGCCTGTCGAAAAGGTTTCAAAGTTCTGTCCCTTTGATCCGGGAAATGAATCGACAACCCCTCCGGAAATAATGGCATTCAGGCCCGCAAATACCGCTCCAAATACCCCTGGCTGGTGGATAAGAGTTGTGCCAAACAAATTTCCAGCGCTCGATCCAAAGATTCAGCCTGTAAGACTCGGTCATGGCATATACGATTCCATGTCAGGTTTTGGCGCCCACGAGATAGTCATAGAAACGCCCGATCACAATGCAACGCTTGCCACTCTCGATTACAAACAGGTTCAAGAGGTTATATGGGCTTACGTTGAAAGATACAATGAGATATTCAAAGATCCGAATATTAAATACGTTCTGATCTTCAAAAATTACGGTGCCGATGCCGGTGCATCTTTGGAACATTCGCATTCCCAGATAATAGCAACGCCAATCCTTCCAAGTCTTGTACTTCAAGAGATGGAAGGTTCAAAGGAGTATTACGGATTTCGCGAAAGATGCGTGTACTGCGATATAATTCAGGAAGAAAAGATGGAAAATACCCGTATAATAGAAGAAAATGACGATTTTCTCGCATTTGCACCTTATGCTTCCCGTGCACCCTTTGAAACATGGATTCTTCCAAAGGTTCATCAGTACAATTTTGGAGAGATAGATGAACTGCACGTCAAAAACTTTGCGGCAATACTTAAAAATGTCCTTTTAAAAATGAAGATAGCCCTTGACGATCCTCCATACAATTTCATGATTCATACCGGAACTCCTCATGGAGACGGAAAAGAATATTATCATTGGCACCTTGAGATAGTTCCGAGGCTTACAAAACTTGCCGGCTTTGAATGGGGATCAGGATTTTACATAAATCCTACTCTGCCCGAAGAAGCCGCAAAGTATCTAAGAGATGTAAAAATTTGAAGGAAATAAAGATCGTAAAGTTAAGATCAACCGTTTCCGTTAGCGTGACGGGAACGGGTTGTCAACTTAACTGTAAACACTGCGGCCGTCACTACCTCGAAGACATGGTCCCAATAAATAGAATAGATGAAATCCCTCCGTCTACCAAAAGTATCCTTGTAAGTGGAGGATCGAAAAAAAATGGAGAGGTTCCTCTTTCCGAACATAAAGAAGAAATAGAATCTCTAAAGAAAAGATTCAGATTGAATTTTCATACGGGTCTTATTCAGGATGACATTTCCGTATTAAAACTTGCCGACGCTATTTCCTTCGATTTTGTTGGCGACGATGATGTTATAAAAAAAGTTTACAATCTGAATGCAAGGGTGGAAGATTACGTCAGATCTTTAGAAATATTGATGAAGATAACGGACAGAGTTTATCCACACATTACCATAGGTCTTGATTGTGGCAAAATTGGCCATGAATACAAAGCCATCGATATACTTTCACGCTACGATCTCAAAAAAGTAGTTTTTCTTGTTTTTATTCCAACGCCCCGAACTGTATTCGAAAAGTGCCAGCCTCCGGAAATAGAAGAGATAAAATCCGTCTTTTCTTATGCGAGAGAAAAATTCAAATGCGAGTTGAATCTTGGATGCATGTATCCAAAAGGCAATCTCCGCGATCAGATCGCAGAGGCGGCAGTTGAAAATGGCTTTAATACCCTAACACAAATATCCGAAAAGATGATCGATTCCCTTCAAAAAAGAGAGTTTAACCTTATTTTTCAGGACGAATGCTGCATTTTTTGAAAAAATAATCCTTTGATCTGGTAAAATCATGATGAGGTGATCTCGTGGAGGATGTCTTCAAAAAACTTGAAGAGGCCGTCGATCAACTTTTGAACGAGAGAGAGAATTTGTTCAAAAAGGTTCAAAGTCTAAATTTTGAAGTTGAAAACCTCAAAGCAGAGAATAACGAGTTAAAAGAAATGTTAAATGAACAAAGTATAAGGGTCGAGGTATTGATAAAGAAACTTCAAGATATTCTCAATTTAAACAAAAGGGAGAGTGCTATCTCTGATGAAGAGGACAATAACCTTTGAACTTGGGAATAAGAGTTACAAATTTGAAACAGGTGATCCACAAAATCAAATCGATGAGATTTTAAACGAGATCAAGATGAGTTTCGCAAGCCATTCACAGGAGGTCCAAAAATACGGAAATGAATACTTCTTTCTTATGATGCTTCTTAACACGCTTGAGGAAAACTTGGCACTCAAAAAGCAAATAGCCGAACTGACAGAGAAGATAGAGAAAGGAAAGAAAGTTGGCATCTGAATTTGTCTTGATCTCTGGAATGTCCGGAGCCGGCAAGACCACAGCGCTTGGTGCTTTAGAGGATGCCGGGTATTTTTGCATGGACAATGTTCCACCAGGACTTATTATGGATATGCTCTCTTTAATGGAGTCGACATTTAACGGCAAAAAAATAGCGGCAATAGTCGATGTTCGTGCTGGAAAGATGCTCGGAGAGATAAAAAATGTGATAGAAAATCTGAGATCGAGAGGTGTAACAATAAAGATAATATTTCTCGATGCGAAGGATGATGTCCTTATAAACCGTTACAATCTTACAAGAAGACGTCATCCTCTGGCCGAAAAAGAAGATCAGCAGATAGAAAGACTGCTAAAGCAGGAAAGGGAACTTCTTCGAGAAATAAGGGAAATAGCCGATTATGTCGTTGATACATCACTTATAAGTACGCATCAGTTGAGAAGCGAGATAATAGCCCTTACAGAGGGAAAGTACGAAAGGGTCTTGAAGATCTTTCTTGAATCTTTTGGCTTTAAGTATGGTCTTCCACTGGGAGCAGATTTCATCTTCGATGCGAGATTTCTACCAAATCCTTACTACGTTGAATCTTTAAGCGCGAAGACCGGTAATGATCCCGAAGTCATTGAATATCTTGAAAAATTCGATGTTGTAAAGGAATACGCGGAAAAGATAACCGAGATAATAAAGATGGCGATAAAAAATTACTCGAAGGAAGGGAAAAGTGTAATATACGTTGGCATCGGGTGTAGTGGCGGAAGGCACAGATCTGTTTATTTAGTCAATCAAATCGCCAAAGTTCTTGAAAAAGAGGTAGACATCCGTATCTCCCACAGAGACATCCAGAGGTGAAGTTAATTGAAGATTGTGGCATTTGGCGGGGGAACAGGACTTTCGACTTTGTTAAGAGGGCTAAAAAAATTTAAGATAGAGATCACGGCCGTTGTGACTGTCATGGATGATGGAGGAAGTTCTGGAATTATGAGAGAAGAGTTCGGAATTCTTCCTCCTGGCGATATAAGAAATAACATAGTCGCGCTCGCTCAGGATGAATCTTTGATGGCCAAAATAATGGCATACAGATTTCAAGAAGGGACTAGGTTCAAAGATCAAAGTCTCGGCAATCTTATAATAGCGGCGCTTACAAAGATAAATGGGAGTTTTCCTGCCGCGATAGAAAATATATCTTCTATTTTAGCAATAAAGGGCAAGGTTCTTCCAGTAACTGAAGAGTCCGTTCAACTCGTAGCGCAGATGTCAGACGGAAGTGTTATTACGGGCGAGAGCAACATAACAAAGAGAAATGGAAAGATAATGGAAATAATCCTCAGCAAACCGGCAAAGCCTTTTCCAAAAGTTATAGAAGAGATCTCTAAATCCGATGTAGTGATAATCGGACCGGGAAGCCTTTTTACAAGCATAATACCGAATCTTCTCGTTGATTCGATACCCGAGGTGCTTAAAGAAAAGCCAAAGATACTCATTGCAAATTTAATGACGCAGCCCGGAGAGACAACAGGAATGGATGCAGAAGAACATTTGAGAATCGTTGAGAAATACCTTAAATCTGAAATTGACAGGGTTATAGTAAACTCGCAGTCGATTCCGTATGATGTACTTGAAAGATATGAAAAAGAAGGATCAAAACAGGTCTTATGCAAAAGTGAAAATCCAAAGTTTGTGAGATTTCCGATGATAAAGATCGTAACAGACAAAATGGATGGCCAAAAGAAAATAAGACACGATCCAGAAAAACTCGCAAAGGCCGTTATAAAAACCATTGAAATGATAACGGGTGATAAGGTTGGAATTTAGCATGCAGGTAAAAGAGGAACTTTACCATGTCCCTACAGATGAAATACTTGCACGCGCCGAATTAGCGGGCTTTTTGAAATTCAAAGGAAATGTGGAAATTGGAAAGAATACTTACCTTCTTATAACGCTCAAGGAACCTTCCTCTGTCAGAAGGATAAAATTCCTTCTAAGAAAAGTGGGAGAAAATAAAAATTCCGTTCTTTACAAAAAAATACGCAAATTGAATACAGGCAATCTTTTCGAAGTAAGGGTATCTGTCGATGACATAAAGGAGTTTATATCTAAGATTGGTCTTGATTTAACCGGAAGGATGCGCGACGAATTTTTCAAAGACCCGGCAGTACTTGGCGCTTTTTTAAGGGGCGCTTTTATATCGTCCGGATATATAGCCGATCCTTTGAAATACCATCATTTGGAAATTTACAGTAAAGATATAGAAATTCTGAAATGGTTGAAATCGAGACTTGAAAATACCGTTGGAATGGTAGGATTCATCGTTGATGTAAGGTATGGTTACAGGTTTTACATAAAAAATGGCGAAACGATAAATGAATTTCTCAATTTCATAGGCTCTGTAGAATCATCAAGGTTATTTTCTTCCATAATGTCGTCGAAAAAAATAAGTTCCGATATAACGCGAAGCATGAATTTCATCGATGCCAATTCAAAAAGAAGTGGAAATGCAAGTTGGAAGCAGATAAACGCAATAAGGTTTGTCTCGGAAAGGATAGGGCTCGAGAATTTCCCGGAAGATGTTCAAAAAATAGCAAGACTTCGTCTCGAACATCCCGAATTGTCTTTAAGCGAAATAGGGAAGATGGTCAATCCTCCTCTTTCAAAATCAGTTGTATACAGGAGACTGTTCAAAATAATTCAAATCGCAGAAAAGCAACAGTAATACCATTAAGTGTTAATCTTTTATTTATTGATTTTAATGCCCGACAATGGTAGGATGATCTCAAAAGGAGAAAAGAATCATGAATGTGAGTTTTGAATTGAATATCAATATCAATAGAAAGCATGATAAGTATCTGCCCGGTGGAGGAGCGGATATTTGATCGTGCTTTAATCAAATTGACTGCTAATTCACCGGGCCACATCGAAAAGATGTGGCCCTTTAATTTAGGAGGTGTTTTATGAAAGTAAAGGAAAAAATAAGTGCGGAAGAATCTGACAGGAAATTGAAAAAAGTTCTGACATTCCAGGATTTATTCTTTCTTTCTATGGGTGGAATAATAGGTTCTGGATGGCTTTTGGGAGTCGCGGTGCCGGGACGGCAGGCCCTGCCTCGGTACTTTCGTGGATAATAGGCGGCGTAATAGTCCTTTTTATCGCCCTAACCCTTGCCGAAGTGGCAGGATCCATACCAAAAAGTGGTGCGATAGTGAGATATCCACACCTAAGTTATGGAAGTTATACGGGCTTTATATTTGGATGGGCTTATTTGATAGGCGCGATAACAACCCCGACAATAGAGGCCGAAGCAGTTTTAAATTACGTTTCAACCTATGTGCCGGGATTGTTCAGAACTGTTGGCAATGTGGCAATTTTGACTCCATTTGGAATTTTAATCGGGGTATTTTTGATAATGGGCTTCTTCCTTTTAAACTGGTTTGGAATAAAATTTCTGGGAAAATTCAACAGTATCGCCACATGGTGGAAATTAATCCTTCCGTCTCTTACGTTTGTTTTTTTACTCTTCATGTTTAACGGATCTAACTTCACTTCCTACGGAGGCTTCGCTCCAATGGGGATCGGAAGTATCTTTTATGCCATACCGGCGGCAGGAATAATATTTTCCTACCTTGGATTCAGACAGTCCGTTGAATTTGGAGGAGAGGCAAAAAATCCACAAAAAGATATACCAAGGGCAACGATTCTATCGATAGTTACGGCCATAGCACTTTATTCTTTGCTTCAACTGGCTTTCATAGGGGCTATAAAATGGCCTGCTGGGATTAACTGGGCAAATCTGACATCGAGCGATCTTGGAACCTCGCCATTTTTCACGGAATTAAAGTACAGTGGAATAGCCTTGTTTGCGGCCTTCGCAGAACTTTTGCTCGTGGACGCATGGATCTCTCCGAGCGGAACTGGCTGGATATATCTCGGAACAAGTTCAAGGGTACTTTACGGAATGGCAGCAGATGGGTATCTTCCTTCTTCACTTTTAAAGTTGCAAAAAAAGACAGCGGTCCCTTATCTGGCTCTTATTGTGTCGACCGTGATAAGTGTATTTTTCTTTTTGCCATTTCCTTCGTGGTATCTTTTCGTCGGATTCTCGACGAGTGCAACTGTCCTGACGTACATCATAAGTCCTGTCGCATTGCAGATATTCCGAAAAAATGCTCCCGATATCAAAAAACCTTTCAAACTTAAATACGCTTCCATAATATCCCCGATAGCCTTCGTCGGAGGTGCCCTGATAGTTTACTGGTCGGGAATAACCACTCTTACCATGATAATCTATGCAACCTTTGTTGGAATACCGATCTTTTACATCACCTATGTGCCCAATAAACTTAAAATATCAAAAGTTTTCTCTTACACTGTGGCCTTTATAGAATTCATTACCTCAATTTCATCAATAATTCTGAATTACATGTACGTTTTGTATCCTCCATCGAACGAGCCGATGGGGATAAAAAACCTTGTCTTTATGACAACTTTGCTCTTCTCTTTTGCGGTGTTTTTAATCTCGACTTGGCTCACCTCTAAAAAAATGGAAAGTAATAAAAGGGTTATATTTACGAGTGCTTACTGGTTTTTTGCCCTTCTATTTTCGACCATTTTGGTTTCTTACTTTGGAAGTTTTGGAATAGATACGGTAATTCCATTTCCTTGGGACACATTCCTTATGATCCCTATTTACACGGTTATATATTTCTTTGCCGTTAGAGCCGGGTACAAAACTGAAGACCTTCAGAAAATAATAGAAGAACAGTACGAATTGCCAATTTTGCCGGAGATCAAAAGTGAAAAAGATTAGATCTTCAGACAGACTTTGTGATATAATATTAGTTGCTATCGAATACCATTTTCAAAGGAGGTAGTAAAATGAAACAGATGACTGCTGATTTTCTGAAGGCCGCTTTTGCCGGTGAATCTCAGGCTCATATGAGGTATACGATCTTTGCCGAGGAAGCGGAAAAGAAAGGGCTCAAGAAACTGGCAAATCTCTTCAAAGCGATCTCCTACGCCGAGTATGTCCATGCGAAAAATCATTATAACGCTCTAAAGATGATTGGCGATCCCGCCTTTAACATCCAGCAATGCATCGACGGTGAAAATTTTGAAGTTGAAGAAATGTATCCGGTTTACAACAACACGGCAAAGTTCCAAGGCGAAAAAGAAGCCGAAAGAACGACACATTTTGCCCTTGAAGCCGAAAAGATTCATAGAGAGATGTACAAAAACGCCAAA
>PNIW01000002.1 GCA_002878315.1 Mesoaciditoga sp.
CCGGAGCCTCCGGCGAGAATGAGACCTTTCATTAGATCAGCTCTTTTCAATAACTTTAAGAAATCCTTTTGCTATTGATTGCCTGTTTAATTTTTCTCTCCAATAATTTGCGATATTTATATAATCTATCTCATTGTTTTCCCATCTATTTGATTCATAAACAAGAGTTCCAAACATTGCGTCTATATCCCATGAATAAGAAACATTTCCAGAAAATCCTTGTAATGTTAAATATCTTAAACTTTCAATTGGCGATCCCACAATGGTACAACCACAACATACACCTTCTGCCGCTGCAATTCCAAAACTTTCCCATCTTGATGGCATGAAGAAAATCTTTGATTTGAGAAGGTAATTTTTGATCTTTTCATGAGGTAGAGATCCAGTAACATTTATTCTTTGCTTTACAGAATTGGAGATATTGAACTTGTCGATATATTGTTTTATGACATTTTCTCCAGGACCTATTACCAATGCTTGCCAGTTTTCCTTAAAAGAAAGAAATTTATTTAAAGTTTGAATAAGACCTTCTGGATTTTTTGGGGCAATGTCATCCCATCTGCCAACCGATACGATGATATTTTCTTTATTTTCTATTTTTGAATCTATGATATCCGGTGTAACCGGGTCTGGAATGACATGAATTTTGTTTATTAAATCAGATCTTCCGTTTTTACTGAGAAAAAAACTTAAGTTGTTTGCAGCATCTGGAGATTCTATTACCACAGCGTCTGAAATATCTATTTGTTTTATTCTTTGTATATAGTTATTTTGTTCAACTTTTGGGAAAATAATTCTGCGAATATAACCTAAGGTTGATCTGCTGAATGGATTATTCTTTATATAATACGACGACCGCCTATTTTTCGGTTCATTTGTTACTCCAAATCTTCCATCCGAATCTAATTTTAGTATTATTTTTTTATTTAATCTTTTTATATCTTCTAAATATTCGTTGAAACTGACACTAAGCCATGAATAAAATATAACTGCATCGAATGAATCTATTACATTTGCTATTTCATTTAAATCCTTAATTTGAATCAATGAAAATGGAGAATCATAATTTGATAATTCTGCTTTTTTTAAAGTTACAAGAGAAGTATTAATTCCTATTTCATTTAATCCTATTGGAATTTGTCCAGGATCTTTTGTTTCATGCATAGGATAATAGCCATCATAAAAAATGTTTATCTTTCTTTTTTTATTGTCAAAGCCAAAATTATTTTGCATACAAAACTGTCTCTCCCCAACCTTCAGTGTTGTGTCTTAAATAAAACTTGTAATCTTTATTCAAAGATTTTATGTACTCTGGTATCGTGATAAGATCTTCTCCTTTGTGATAAACACAAATTGCAAGCTTCGGCTTGAACTTTTTTATCGTATTTTCTCCGCCTTTCAATGCGCCAAGTTCTGCACCTTCTATGTCCATCTTTATGAAATCAACACAATCTATTTTTTGATCTTCCACAAATTTGTCTATTGTGGTAACCTTTACCTTTTCATCTCCAGTCAAGGACAATGCTCCACCTACGCCTGTACCTTTTAACGAGAGGATAGTCTCTTTATCGCTTAATGCCATCTTTCGTGGAAAGATATTTTTAACTTTATTCTGTTTTACATTTTCTTCAAGAATTTTAAAGTTATAACTTGAAGGCTCAAACGCGTAAACTTTTCCATTTTCACCAACATATTTTCTAAACCAAAATGAGGTATCGCCGACATAAACCCCCACGTCTAAAACGATATCTCCATTTGAGGGCTCAACTGTATTTGGTATTCTGTATTGCTCTATGAGAAATGTTTCAGCGATGAGAAACTGGTTATCTATTTTTATTTTAAATCCGTCTATTTCAGCGTAAAAATCTTTGAATTTGATCGATTTTGATAATTTTTCAGATTGTTCTTTTGTTATACGAGGAAAGGTCGTAAGCGGCGTTTTCTTCTAAAAACGCATAAGCGACTCTGTATTTGACAAACCAGTCGTATTCTTGCTTTGAATTTTCATCTTCTAACATATCGTAGAATTGATCAAAAGACTCAGAATATTTGACTGCGAGATTGTAAAATTCCGTACAACTTCTCTTGCCAAAGTAAGAATAATTGAATTTGGATAATCTTTTCCACTGGCTTGATTTAGTTACATGTATGCCTAATTTTTCAGTGAATTTGTTTATGTTACTGCGGCGTATTACCTTGAACGGCTTAAAATCAGACATCCCTTTTTCATTTTCTCTTTCGAGATATTCATAAACTTTGGACAGTGCTTCGTTGATTAAATCACTCGTGTGAGACACGAAATATCCTCCCAGCCTTAGAATAGAAAATTTAAAATGGACAATGTAAAAAAGAATGAAAAATTGATAATGAACAATGAAAAAAATAGAAATTAAAAATGTGCAATTGACAATGAAAAAATGCAAGCAAAGATAAATTATCTTGATTATTATACCAGAACCGTGAAAAAACAGATCAGCACACTGTGACATTATAAAAAAACTCCTCGTTTAGAGGAGTTCTGGCAGCCCTACGGGGAATCGAACCCCGGTCTTCTGGCTGAGAACCAGACGGACTAGCCACTATCCGATAGGGCCAAAAATATGATATCATAGTTATGTGTTTCTTTCAAAATAAAAGCATGTTAAAATTCGTTTGAGGAGGGTGCAGGATGAAAAGAACTTTCTTTTTTTCATTCGCTGTCATAATACTGCTTGCCGTATTGGTATACGCAAGGGCAAGCGTGCAGGACATAATCATAACCCCGACCCAACCTTCTTCTCTGACAATAAACGTGTGGACTGACAAACCCGCGGGAGCGACTTTCTATCCCGGAGACAATATTCACATATATTTTAAAACTTCTCAGAATGCCTATGTCACCATATACGATTACACTACTGACGGGAATGTAAGGGTTATTTTTCCCAACTTTTTTCAGCGCGACAATTTCGTAAAAGGAGGCATGGTCTATGTCATTCCAAATCCGAATTACAATTACAATCTCACCGTCTCCGGCCCCAATGGAAGAGAGATTATAGAGGCGGTAGCGTCTACAACGCCGATCGTCCAGCCTACTTTGCCGTCAAATAAGGCTTTTGGCGAGATAACTGACGGACCTAATTATTTTCAGAAGTTAAAACTTGAGATAACGGGCAAGGATGTGGCGGTAGGCGTAACATATTTTTATGTTGGCTTTGTGCCATTAACCGGCATTGTGCACTTTGAGTCGCAGCCGTCAGGCGCGAAAGTTTATGTGGACGGAATTTACGAAGGATTGGCTCCTTTGGATCTTCAACTTGCCGAGGGAGAGCATTTTGCCGTTTTTTGGTACGACAATGTGAGCGTTTCAAAGAGTTTTTACGTCAATCCCAACACTTACAACACAGTTAAGGCTTATCTGTATCCTCAACAAAGTTACAATTTCAGCGTCAATTTCAACACGTCGCCGCCCGGGGCCATGATTTTCGTCAACGGAAGAATGTTAGGAATCTCTCCGTGCGTTGTAAGTTTGGCTGGGGGCACTTACCAGATTACAATTGTAAAGCCTGATTATTCGACTATCGTCACCCAGATCTCCGTGAATCAAAATCAGAATTTCAATTTCAACCTGTACAGATTGAGTTTTTAGATCGTACGTAATGTACATAAAAGAGGAGGAAGCGTATGAGAAATTACAGAGAAATATCTATATGGAAGGATGTAAGCGAGGCGCAATGGAATGACTGGCACTGGCAGATTTCCAACCGTATAATGGATGCCGACAAACTCTCTCAGGTGATTCCTTTAGACGATGACGAAAAACGCGCGATAACGACGAGTTTAAAACATTTGAGAATGGCCATAACGCCTTATTATGCAACGCTTATAAATATTGATGATCCAAAGGATCCGATAAGAAAACAGGCCGTTCCAACGATGAACGAACTTTACAAGGCTCCAAATGAGAGCCGAGATCCGTTGTTTGAGGATATCGATTCTCCGGTCTACGGTCTTACCCACAGATATCCGGATCGCGTCCTTGCACTTGTTACGGATCAGTGCTCGATGTATTGCAGGCATTGCACCCGAAGAAGAAAGGCAGGAGAGACGGATATGCCAATGCCTCTCGATAAGATAGACGCTATGGTCGAATATGTCTCGGTCCATCCCGAGATAAGAGACGTGCTTTTATCGGGAGGAGATCCATTTACTCTTTCGACAGAAAGGCTTGAAATGATAATAAAGAAATTCAGAGCGATAAAGCACGTTGAGATCGTGAGGATAGGAACAAGAACACCTGTCGTTATGCCTCAGAGAATAACAGATGAACTCGTCGAGATGCTGAAAAAGTATCATCCGGTGTGGGTCAATGTCCATTTTAACCATCCGAACGAATTTACCCCGGACTCCGAAAGGGCCCTTGCAAAACTTGCAGATGCTGGAATTCCTCTGGGAAATCAATCGGTGCTTTTGAGAGGTGTCAACGATTGCCCTCAGGTTATGAAAAAACTTGTTCATCTGCTCGTTAAAAACCGCGTAAGGCCGTATTACATTTATCAGTGCGATCTTTCGGAGGGATTATCTCATTTCCGCACTTCCGTGGCGCGCGGCATAGAGATAATAGAGTATCTAAGAGGCCATACTTCCGGATTTGCCGTTCCGACTTACGTCATAGACGCGCCCGGTGGAGGCGGAAAGATACCTGTCGAGCCACAGTACCTGATATCTATGGGAGCCGGAAAGGTTGTGCTCAGAAATTACGAAGGCGGAATCTTTGTTTATGAAGAGCCAGACGATTACAAACCTTCCTGCGATCAAAATTACATAGGCAGATCTGAGCAGAGCACAGTTGGAATTTCCAGTTTACTTGAAGAATCGCACAAATTTTTGATTCCTTACGGAAATGAAAGGAGAAAGCGCATAAATCGTTGGAAGCAATCAAAGACAAAGAAAGAATCTTAAAAGAGATCCAAAAGTATAAAAAAATAGCCGTCATAGGCCTCGCGAAGAATGTCGGAAAAACAACTGTTGTAAATTATCTTGCCAGTAATCTTTCTAACGTGTGCATTCTGACAATTGGCAGAGACGGCGAGGAGAGAGACGCCCTTTACGGGACACAAAAGCCTTCGGTGAATTTGAAGAGAGGCAATTTTGCCGTCATCCCTTATGAATTCGCGCGCGGAAATCTCGAGATAATAGAGACATTCGATCTTGTTGCTGGCAAATTTGCCCTTGTCATGGCAACAATAGACGCGCAAATCCAGATCGCGCGGATTGGTGGATTTGATCTTACAAATGATATCGCCGATTATCTTCTCGAATTCTGCGATAGGATAATAATCGATGGCGCTTTCGGGCGGACTGGGATAGCACCTTATATGGACGCGAATATCATCGTTTGCGGCGCGGCCTCGGGAGATCTCAAGTCGAATATCAAAAAGATAAAAAAGTTGATGGCAAAGAGGGTTGATCCAGAAATCGAAGAGAGGATCCTTCCTTATAAAGACTCCATCGTTTTAATTGGCGAGAATAATAGAATCCTTGATCCCAATCTTGTAGAGGAAGCGGTTAAGGAATCGCATGATGCCGATTTTGTCTATATCCCGCGCGTAATCGACGATTTTACCTTTTCGCGCATAAAGTCATTACTTGTCGTTCCTTCGTCCGATTTTGTACTTGGAAATGGAGAATTTTTTGTGCTCAAGGAGATAAATATCGCAGGAATAGCCGTCAATTCAGTGTCTTCCAGAGATGAGAACCCTTTAGAATTAATAGATGGACTAAAAAGCGTTTTCAATGATATAATTGTTTTTGATGTGCTTTACGATCCTTAAGGAGGTCTCAAAATGGAATTTATCCTCAACAGAGAAATACTCTCTTCACATCTTGATTCTTTATCGAGAGCCGTCGCTTCAAGACCTATAAGACCTATTCTCAACGGTGTTCATTTCGACCTAAAGGATGGACTGACCCTTACCGCCACAGATATGGAATTTACAGTCAGATCGAAGATGCCCGAAGTAAAAGGAGACAAATCCTTTGTGGTGGACGCGAAGACTATAAATGAGATAATAAAAAGTCTTCCCGACAAAGAGGTAAAGTTTTCGATAGACGGACAGAAACTTGAAATTCTTTCGGGAAAGAGCAAATTTCAGATTTTCATTCAAGATGGCGCGGAATTTCCGGACGTTAAGATTCCGTCTGACGGCATCCAGTTTTCGATGAAAAGGACACAACTTTATTCGATGCTTGAAAGAGTTGCGTTCAGCGCGGCAACAGACGAGAATATGAAAAATCTTAACGGCGTTTATATGGAGATTGAGGATGGAATTTCGAGAGCCGTTGCCGTTGACGGCTTTAGAATGGCCTTGGTCGAAGGAAAGATAGATGAGAAGATAAACATCAACTTCCTGCTTTCTTTGAGGGCTGTGAAAGAACTTTTGAGGGTTTTGTCCCTGACAAATGTAGAGGATGTGAATTTGAAATTCGAAAACAGGCAGATTTCATTTGAATTTGACAACATGATTTTCATATGCAAAATCGTCGATGCCGAATTTCCAAATTACAAAAGGGTGATCCCTGATGAATTCAAAACTAAAATCGTCGTTGACAGGAATGAACTGAAATCGGCCGTAAGGCGTGTAAGTATAATAACGAGGAGTGGATCGGAGACTATAAAATTTAACATAGAAAAGGATAAAATGAAGATTTCCTCGAAGAGCGCGGATCTTGGGGAGGCAGAGGAGATTGTCGATATTCAGATGGAGGGAGAACCTATAATGATAGCCTTTAATCCGAATTTCATTCTCGATGCTTTGAATCATACGGATGAAGACAAAATACAACTTAGTTTTGTCGATTCAAATAAGCCCCTTATGATCGATACGGTAGATCTTAAGGGTTATTTCTTTATAATAATGCCGGTGAGATTGTAAATGAGGGCCGGTATAGGGTACGATACTCACAGATTTGTAGACGGAAACAAGGTTATTCTTGGAGGAGTTGAGATTCCATACGTAAAAAGGCTTGAAGGCCATAGCGACGCCGATGTAGTAATTCACGCGATAGCGGATGCTATTCTCGGCGCAGGCGGATTGGGAGATATAGGAATCCATTTTCCGCCTTCAGATCCGAGATATAAGGGAATTTCCTCTTTGGTGATACTCGAAAGAGTTAAAAACATGATTCTTAAAGAGAATCTTTCGATAGAGTACATAGATGTGATGGTAATGTTAGAAGAGCCCAAGATCTCTCCTTACATAGAAGAGATGAAAAAGAAGATATCGGAAACTTTAAATGTTCATTTTTCGAGAATAAGCATAAAAGCAACAACAAATGAAGGCATGGGATTTATAGGAAGAAAAGAGGGCGCATCCGCGATGGCCATCTGTCTTTTAAAAGAACCGTCATGAATTTTATAGGAAATATAACGATAGGTCAGTTCATACCAAAAAATTCCATCCTTCACTCGGCCGACTCCCGAAGCAAATTGATCTTCATGATCATCTTTATAGTGGCCATTTTTTTGTCCACGAATTTTTATCAGTATGCAATTTTGTCTTCAGTTGTGATCGTTTTAATGCTTTTAAGCAAGATATCCCCATTTTATTACCTCAAGGGCGTTAAATCTCTGTGGATTTTAATAGTTCTGACGGCGATCTTCCAGATCTTTTCGGGAGAAGGCAGTGCTATTTTTGCGCTTGGCCCTTTGAGAATAACTGACATGGCAGTCTACAACACGATATTTATAGTCTTGAGGCTTGTCCTTATAATAATCGCCGCCTCTCTGTTAACTTTTACAACATCGCCCATCCAGATCGCCGACGGAATAGAGGGCCTTATGAGAATTTTAAGGTTCCCGCGTGAATGGTCCCACGATTTTTCGATGATGATGAGCATAGCCTTCAGATTCATCCCTGTTCTTTCGATGGAGGCAGATCACATAATAAGGGCCCAATTGTCGAGAGGCGCGACCTTTGACAAGGGCGGCCTTATTCAGAGAGCAAAGGGAATGGTACCGCTGATAGTCCCTCTCTTTGTCGGATCTATGAAAATGGCCGACGATTTAGCAATAGCGATGGAATCGAGGTGCTACAGAGGCTTTGAAGGAAGGACTAAGTTTCGTGAGATGCATTTCAGAAAAAGAGATTATTTTATAATAGGTTCGGGATTTTTAATCGTTATCTTCATTTTATTCGTTAGGATGTGAAAAGATGAGGTCAGAGGTTTTGCTTTTGCCGTCCAGGCCGCGACTTGATTCTTACGATCTTGTCATAATAATAGACACTCTGAGAGCGACGACGGTTATTTCAAGGGCGATTTATGAAGGCGCGATGGGAGTTTATCCTGCGATTTCTATTCCAAGGGCCAAAAGTTTGAAAAAGATCATTCCGAATTCGGTTCTTGCCGGTGAAAGGAAGGCCTTCAAAATAAATGGCTTCGATCTTGGAAATTCTCCATCTGAGTTCACAGTAGAAAGCGTTGGAGGAAAAAATGTTATAATCACCACAACGAATGGAACGAAGGCTGTCGAAAGGTATAAGGGTTATGGTGCGGTCGTCGCGATGGCTCTTTCAAATCTCAGGGCAATATACGAATATTCTAAAAACTTCAATAGCCTGCTAATCGTCTGTGCCGGAAGCCATGGGGAAGTCTCTCTTGAGGATACCTACACGGCTGGAAGATTTTTGAATCTTTTTGACATGGTAGGGCTCAACGATGGCGGAATTATTGCTCGCGAAATCGCTCGGGAGGATCCTGCCAAGATTTTGAAGACCTCCCGGCATGGAAGGTACCTTTCGGAGATAGGAATGTATTCGGATATAGAAGAATCTCTAATTGAAAATGATGTTGTGCCGATTTTAAAGACTGATCTTAACAACATAAATTTTTTTGGAGGTGCAAGGTGAAGCGCGCGATCGTATTTATGGTTTTATCAATTTGTATCGCTTTGTTTGTTTTTGGATCTCCCATAATAGGCGGATTTTCAGTTGATACTCCCTTTTTGCCGCTTTCGGTCCAGCCTTATTCTTTGTACTATTATCCCGGCATAAGGTATGAAGGAGGGTACGGAACAGGAAACGGAATTGAAGGAGGATTTGGATTTACAATACCGATTCCGTGGATGAATTTTTCCCAGTTGCCGATATCCAAAAGCGATCTTCCCATAGCCATCTCAATTGCAAAGGCAGAGAGTGCGTTCCAAAATTATTCGCTCTCTTCTTCTGGAGCACAGGGGCTGATGCAGTTTATGCCGTCTACCGCTCCGGCCTTTGGAGTTCAGAACCCTTACGATCCATTTCAGAGCGTTACCGGAGCGCTTAATTACATAAAATTGTACCAAAAACAGTTTAACTCGCTTCAACTTGCGATAGCAGCCTACAACGCCGGGCCCGGGGCCGTCTCGTATTACGGAGGAATCCCTCCGTATCCTGAAACGCAGGCGTATGTTTCAGAAGTTATGAATTATCTCGCCCAGTATACTTCCACGCCTTCATATCCTAACATCTACGCAAGACTTGGGGCTTTTGTGGAATACAAAAATTCTCTTTCCGGAAACCTTGGTAACTTGACGATGGGCCTTTCCTACCCGCTGCCTCCCGGCCAGATCGACATCTGTCCTGAGGTAAGCCTTAATTCCACATCTGTGAATCTTTCATGGATATGGAGAATAACGCTCGGAAACAACGTTTATATCGCCTTTAACCATTCAGATACCATCTTTTCCTTTACTCCCAGCGCTACTTCCGATCACTTTGACGAAGTCGAGATTTCCGGAACTTTTGGCCCGGCCACTATAGTTGTGGGAGATTACAAAAGCGGGCTTGCCGGTTCCCTTATCTTAAATCTCTGGAATCAAAGACTTTTTGGATCTATTTCGCAGTCGAGCCAGATAAATTACGGTATTTCCTTCCATTTATTCAAGATTTATCTTAATTTGTGGGCTCAGAACCTTTCATCTTCAACCTCTTACAATGTTTCATTGACCGGAAGATGGTAGAGAATGTATTACAAGGTGTCGAGAGATCCGCTTTATTCTGAAATTTTCATGTACCCTCTCGAGATTCTGGCGACAGACACGCCTATAGTCCAGAGATTGAGATACCTTTCTCAACTTGTAGGATCGCAGATGAGTTATCCATCTGCGACGCACACAAGGTTTTCGCATTCTTTGGGAGTCATGCACGTCTCCGGACTTTATGCCTCGCACCTTTTTGGAAATGATTCTCCACAGTTTAAAATCGCAAGACTTGCGGGCCTTCTCCATGATGTGGGACATGGCCCTTTTAGCCACCAGTTCGATGAGGTCGTCTACGACTTTTTCGGATACAAGGAAGGCCACGATGAATTCAGGGAAAAATTGCTGACAAAAAAGATGCCGCAGATGATGAAGGAACTTTACGAGAATTCACGCGAACCTTTCAAAAAAAGCATAATGGAGGAAATCGAGAGTATCTTTGGAAGGATACCTGACGATCCATTTGGCGATCTTATGAAGGCCGTCAATGAGGTTTTTGAGGGAGAGAAAACAGGAAGTCCTATCTTTAACATCGTTCAGGGGCCGCTCGGCGCGGACAGAATGGACTTCGTTTTAAGAGATGCTTATTTTAGCGGCGTTAGATATTACGGTACCGTTCCAATGGACAGGATAATAAGAAATTCTGCCATATTAAAAAAGAATGAAAATGAAGTGCTTTCTTACAACATAAAGACGATCGACGATATGTATACCGTGCTTTTTGGAAGGTTCATGATGTACAAAAACGTTTATTTTCACAAAACATCAAGGGCCGTCGATATGATGATTCAGGATTTGTTAAGATATTCCATAAGGCCTTTAAATCTTGGCGCTTATTTAGAAGACCTTGACGAATTCGTCAAACTCACAGACGATTTTGTCATTCACAGGATAGAATTTCTCCATGACTTTGAAAAGAGCAAAGATCAAGAGATTGAGCACGCTTACGAAATAATAGAAAGATTGAAAAGAAGGGATCTGTGGAAACTCGTTGTAGAAATACCGTACACGACGACGGGAATAGATCCCGGAAGCATATCCAAATCTCTCGGTGAAGGCGTTCTAAAGAAGATGAAAAAGAAAATAAAAGATGTCATAGATAGCGGAAAGGCCGAAGACACGGAGATTTTAGGTAAAATCTTAGAGGACTTTGATGATATCTTCGTAATAGATACCCCGTACAAATTAACGCTGTTTTATCCCGACGAGTTTTTATCGACGAAGGTCTACATCCACGACGGGGATAATCTCATGACTTTTGATGAATTTGAAAAAAATCATCCCACATACACTATGATGTTTGACAAGATGCTCCAACTTGTCAGAATTTACGCAAAGAAAGATGTGAGAGAATATCTTCAGAAATACAATCTGATTCCCAAAGATACTCTCGATATAACTACGAGATGGTGATCATCTGACAATCGTTGATGTGCCCGATGGCGTGAAGGTTGCATCTATTTCAAGGCCTTCAAGTGCGAGACTCCTTGGGAAAGTTACGAATTTTTCTATATTTCTCACGTATATGTCTGTCAAAACTATGCTTGGAGAACTTATTATCTTTACGACCTTGACATTTCCGTCTGTCTGGACCTCAACGATCCCTTTGACCGTTCCTTCAAGCGTGTAGGCGATCTCAGTCGGCAATTTTTTAAGTTCATCTATGTAATCCCTGCGCATTCCATCGACAAGAGATTGAAAATTAGGGATGCTCTGTATATTGACGAGGTTGTACGATGGAAGTGCGGGAACACTTAATTCCTTTGAAGGCTGCGGCGTTACGGCAGGCGGCACGTAAGTCTGCGTTGGAGAAGGTTTAGGAGTCACAGTTTGAGGTATCACGGGTTGCGGCTGTGACTTCGGCTGTGAGGGTTGGATCTGATTTATGGCGGCAACAAGCGTTGAAGGCGGTGCAGGTGTTACACTTACAACCATAGGAGAGACAGGCTTAACGGGCTTTGCTATGATTGCGAATTGCACTGTTGTCGTCAAAGGTGAATATGATGCGACCTGCGGCTTTGATGGCACGGGTAAAATAGAAGATATACCCGCGAGAATTATCAAAATCGATAGGATGGCAAGTATAGCCGCGACAGTCGTGTATTTCATAGGATCATCCCTTTACTTCTGCCCTACTATGAGGTCTATTGTAGATATGCCGCTTCTCCTGACGAGATCCATTATTTGAACGATCGTGCCGTAAGGCACCGATTTATCAACGGCCAGTTTGATCTCGGCAGGCGTGCCGTACTGGCTTATGTAAGATGAAATGGCAGATTGAAGATCTGATATTTGAATTTGCTTTGTTCCAACGTAAAGATCCCCTGCCGAATTTATCGTAAGGAAAAACCCCTTTTCGGCATTGGTTGCCGGAATAGTCGTTATCGCCGAAGGCAGATTTACGCCGATCTCGCCAAAGGCTGAGGATGGGATAAGTGAGGCTGTCGCAGATCCGAGCGCGAGAAACATTATAAGTATAAAGGTTATGCTCAAAAGAGATACGAGTTCTATCCCTATCCAGAAAAAGACTTCCGTATCTCTTTTTTTCATTTACTGAACCTCCTCAATTGGCAATAACTTCAATTTCATCGCGATCGAGCGCACCTCATCGGTCGTAGATTCTACAAGCCTGTCTTCTACCTCTCTGAGTATCGCCATAAGGATAAGTAAAGGTATTGCAACGGCGAGACCTCCGACTGTTGTGTAGAGCGCTAAAGAGATTCCACTTGAGAAGATAGATGGAAGCAATGAGACATTTGTGGAATTTACCATGCCTATTTTTCCAAATACCTGCATCATCCCTATAACCGTCCCAAGGAATCCAAGCAATGGCGCGAGAGCCGCGACGATATTTATGTACCTGTAATTTTTCTCGAGCTTTAATGCTTCTTCTTCTACTATGTCTTTAAGGCTGCCATCGAAAGAATCTATCTTTTGCTGGTCGTAATATTCAAAGGCTCTGAGCATGACGGAAGAAAAGATGTTGGATGACGATCTGCAATGCTGTTTTGCCGCGGTTATGTTCTTCTGGGCAATCGCATTCCTGACCTTGACCATAGTGGTCATCATGTCATTTCTCTCTTTCAAAAGGACAAAAAGCCTTTCGAAAAAGAAAAAGAGTCCTATAAGACCTAAAATTATTATTACAATCAAAACAGATCCTCCACCATGAACGAAATCTCCCAAAGACATCTTTTTTATCCTCCTTCTAAAACTTTTCTGCCCTTTTTGAAAACTGTTAGAACATTGAAATTTCCGTCGATCAAAACAACATCTGCCGCATAACCCGGAAGAATTCTTCCGGACGGTCCGCCTTTTACGATTTTGGAAGGATTAAATGAAGAGATCATCGAGAGTTCATTCAAAGAAAGTCCTAAGCCTTCAAGGCTTTTCAATCCTTCGTTGTACTTCAAGACGCTTCCCGCCAAGGATCCATTGGACAGACGGGCCGCCTTTCCCGATACCGTAACCTTTAGCCCTCCAAGATCGTACTGGCCATCCTTCAGACCGGTAGCCCTCATTGCATCGGTTATGGCTATTATACGATCATGTGGATGAAATTTCAAAATCAAAGAAAGCATGTCTTTGTTGAGATGTATTTCGTCCGGAATTATTTCGAGATCGATATCTTCGTTCAAAAAGCCGGCACCGACAAGGCCTATTTCTCTATGATGCAAGGGCGTCATCGCGTTGCAAAAGTGGGTCATATGTTTCACGCCAAGTCTGTAGAATTTTTGAAATTGTTCGTAAGTCGAATCTGAATGGCCGACCGATACGGTTATGCTCTTTGACTGAAGGTAGAGTATAGAATCTTCGTCGCACTCTTCCGGGGCCATTGTCATGATTTTGACGATGTCTTCATTTCCATCTATGATCTTTTTTAGATTATCTACATTTCCTTTAAGGATGAAGTCAGGATTTTGGGCTCCTATGTGTTTTGGAGAGATAAATGGTCCTTCAAGGTGGATTCCCTCGAACGGGGTAAATGGATTCGATGATCTTCTCTTTCTTATCATGTCGATGGCGCGATTTATTTTATCGAGCGGGGCCGTTAGCGTCGTCGCGAGCACGGATGTCACACCCATAGAGAAGAAATGTCTCTCTAAATTTTCAAAATCGATAGAATCATCCATAAAATCGTATCCGGATCCTCCGTGAACATGGGTGTCGATAAAGCCGGGCATAAGTATCGATTTGGCCTTTCCCGACATAGAACCGAAAGAATTTATTTTATCATCAAACTCTATCCATCCATTTTCTACAGTGAAAAAAGGATCGACGATCTTTACATTCTCTATTCTCAACTTTCTCTCCTGCTTTTGAGCCTTTTCATTCTGAAAAAGTCATCTCTTTCTGTCTCTTCAAGGTAAGATTCTATGAATTTGACGGTCTCTTTATATTTAGGTATCAAGACGTACTCGAGAGAGTTAACCCTTCTTTGGGTTCTTTTTATCTCAACGGCGAGTCTGTAAACTCCCGTCTCAACCTCGGCAAGTTTGGCCGATAGGGCGAGTACCTCCATGAATTTCTTTCTTGCGACGTCTAATTTTGCATTTGTCATCGCATATCCGTAAGCGGGATTAAATTCAGGCTCAATATTTCCGACCTCTGGCACCTCTACTCCCATAACGCTTCTGAGACGGATTTCGAGAGATCTGAATTCTTCAACTCCCAATCCTATTTCTTGAACATTTTCTATTCCAAAATACAGATTGGCCTCCATCAACGCTTCGTAGGCCTCTTTGAAAAGCGCTTCAGTTCTTGATTGAACATCGCGGGCCTTGTCTATCAACTTCATTAATTCGCGTATAAGGACATTCCTTTTTTTGTCGAGCAGGACATATCCTTCCCGGGCTAAAGCGAGCGCGCGTTTTGTCTCGATGAGTTTGCTCTTTGTCGGAGAAACCTGAGCCATCTTATATCTCCTTTATTTCTTTGTAATGATCCGCTATCTCTTTTTCGCTTACACGGGTTAATTCGATCTTTGGCAGATACCCGAGCAATTTCCATCCCAAATCGAGTGTTTCTTCTATCGATCTGTCCTCGTCCTCTCCCTGATTTATGAATTCATTTTCAAAGGCCTCACCGAATCTTAAATACCTTCTGTCAGATTCTGTAAGCTCTTCCTCGCCTATTATAGAGGCGCCTTTACCTCCTGAACCTTGCTGTAGGAAGCAAATAACTGGCTCGACACGTGAGGGTGATCATCTCTTGTGTAACCCTTGCCAATGCCGTCCTTCATAAGCCTCGAGAGCGATTGTAGAACGCCTATCGGCGGGTATATGCCCTTTCTGTTTAAATCCCTGTTGAGGACTATTTGGCCTTCGGTTATGTATCCTGTCAGATCGGGGATAGGATGAGTTATGTCATCATTTGGCATTGAAAGGATTGGAATCTGGGTTATCGAACCATTTTTGTCCTTTATCATTCCTGCCCTTTCGTATATGCTCGCGAGGTCGCTGTAAAGGTAACCCGGATAGCCCTTTCTCGACGGCACTTCTCCGCGGGCTGTCGCAAGTTCTCTCAAAGCCTCGCAGTAATTCGTCATGTCTGTTAGCAGAACAAGCACGTGAAGATTTTTGTCAAAGGCAAGATATTCGGCTGCCGTCAGGGCAACACGGGGCGTTGCTATCCTTTCGATCGCAGGATCGTCTGCGAGGTTGAGAAACATTATCGTGTTCTTTATCGCACCGGATTGTTCGAGACTTTCCCTTATGAAGTTGGCCTCATCGTGTTTTATTCCCATGGCGGCGAAGACGATGGCAAAATTGCCAGCCTCTTCACCTTTCAATTTCGCCTGCTTGGTTATCTGGACGGCTATTCTGTTGTGCGGGAGCCCATTTCCTGAAAAGATCGGAAGTTTCTGTCCTCTTATGAGTGTCATGAGCGCGTCTATTGCCGAGATGCCAGTTTGTATGAAATTTCTTGGATACATGCGTGATGCGGGATTTATAGGCGATCCGTTTATATCTCGACTTTCGCCGCTCAAAATATCCGGCCCTTTGTCTATAGGTTCCCCTATACCGTTAAATTCCCTTCCGAGCATCTCATCTGAAACCTTTACCATCAAAGGCCTTCCAAGAAATTTCACGCGCGTTTTGTCCACTGTCAGGCCGCTTGTTCCCTCGAATACCTGAATCATGGCGATTTTATCGCTTATTTGAACGACCTGGCCAAGCCTTTTTTGATTTTCCGTTATTATTTCGACAACCTCGTTGTATCCGACACCTTTTGGGTTTTCAACGAATACAAGCGGCCCATTTATTTGAGAAAGTCCAACATATTCTTTTGATGGCATATTAAGCCTCCGTAATTACCTGATATTTCTTGTCGAGTTGATCAAAGAAAGCATCGAGTTTTTCTTCGATCTTCTTGAATTCGTCTAATTGATCGCTTTTAACATTTTCCTTCATTCTCATAAGCGTGTTGACGATATTCTCATCGAGTACCTCTGAGACGGCCACGCCCTTTGAAACGAGTTTTGAGGCCCTGTCAGCATAATGAAGGATCGTTTTGAGCATCGCATCCTGTTTTTTGAGAGGACAGTTACTGTCAACATCGCTAAATGCGTCCTGCTGAAGGTATCCTACCTTTATTATATTTGCGATTCTTACGGTCAATTTTTGATTGTCTGGAAGGACATCCTCGCCAACGAGTTTTATTATCTGCTGGAGGTTGTCATCTTCCGTGAGAATTTGCATTATACGATCTCGCATTTTGTAAAAATCAGGATCGATATTTTTGGATATCCAATCTTTTAATTCGACAGCGTATTCGCTGTAACTGTCAAGCCAGTTTATCGAAGGATGGTGCCTGGCGTTGGCAAGTTGCCTATCAAGTTCCCAGAAGCATCTTATAAATCTCTTCGTGCCGGTTGTGACTGGCTCTGAGAAATCTCCTCCCGGTGGAGAAACGGCCCCTATGACCGAGACTGAGCCTATTCTCTCTTCGCCTCCGATCGTCTTAACCCTTCCAGCCCTTTCGTAAAACTCTCCTATTCGAGAGGCGAGATATGGCGGGAAACCCTCTTCGGCCGGCATTTCCTCAAGCCTTCCGGATATTTCCCTTAGCGCTTCGGCCCATCGAGAGGTTGAATCGGCCATCAAAGCGACATTGTATCCCATGTCTCTGAAATACTCGGCCATCGTTATTCCGGTATATATAGAAGCCTCACGGGCAGAAACTGGCATGTTTGAGGTATTTGCTATGAGAATGGTCCTTTCCATCAGAGGCCTTCCGTTTCTCGGGTCTATCAATTGCGGAAATTCTTCGAGCACCTCTGTCATTTCATTTCCGCGTTCTCCGCATCCTATGTAAATTATGACGTCCGCGTCTGACCATTTTGCCAGTTGGTGCTGGACGACAGTCTTGCCCGTTCCGAATCCACCCGGAATCGCCGCGGTTCCACCTTTGCTTATCGGAAAGAGAGTGTCTATAACCCTTATTCCGGTTATAAGCGGCTCTCTCGGGGCAAGCCTTTCCGAATAAGGCCTCGGAATTCTTACAGGCCATCTCTGGTAAAGTTTTATTTCTTCTTCTCCGTTCTCGGTTTGAACGGTCATAAGGACGGTATCAACGGTATACTTGCCGGAGGATTTAACATTTTTCGCTATTCCAAAGACGTTGGGTGGAATCATTATCTTATGAATTACAGACTCCGTTTCTTTGACTGTCGCGATCACCTGACCACCGGTAACCCTGTCTCCATCCTTTACCTTTCCCATCTGGACATTCCATGACTTTTTCATATCTATTGGATCTGCAAATACTCCTCTTTTCATGAAATCGCCAGATGCGGCTTTCAAGACATCAAGAGGCCTTTGTATTCCGTCAAAGACCGATCCGATAAGGCCGGGTCCGAGGGTAACAGAAAGCAAATTACCGGTTCCGAGCACTTCCTCGCCCGGCTTTAGGTTGGTAGTCTCCTCGTAGACTTGAATAGTTGCGCTATCTCCTTCTAAACTTATTATTTCACCGGTCAGTTTCATCTCTCCGACGAAGACCATTTCGTGCATCATAAAGCCCGTCATGTTTTTTGCCTTCACGACGGGACCATTTATCGAATAAAGTATCCCTTTTCTGTCCACTGACGATCACCTAACCTTTAATCTTGCGAATAATTCCGAAAGATACTCTTCTTTTAATTCTTCTACCTTGTTCTCGAGCGAGTTTTCGACGATGGATTTTCCATCCTTTGAAAATATAACAACGCCTCCGGCTATTTTAGCCTCTTCGTCTGAAACCGTTATATTTATATCCTTTGGAAATTTAGAAATTATTTTCGAAACAAGCGCTTTATCTTCTTTTCTGACCTTAACGATAATTTCTTTTGAGTCGAGAACCTTTATGGCGTCTTCAAGGAATTTGTAAAGCAAATCAGGGTAAGCAAGGGAACGGGGAAGTTCAAAAATCTTTTCTTTGAGAAGGTTCATAGCATCTTCCATTATATCTTTTTGACCTTCTATGAGGATTCTCGAAACCTTCGATTCGGCCTGGGACAATTCAGATCTTTCAATCTCTTTTATCTGTTTCTTTGCTGATTCTATTATTTGATTGTACTCCTCTGTCGCGCGCGTTTCGTATTCCTTTTTTATTTCATCGGCCTTTTTCTGGGCATCTGTTAAGATAGAATTGGCATCTTCTTCTGCCTTGTTTTTGACATAACTTTTTAACGCTTCAACCTTTTTTTCGACGTTCATCCTACCTTCACCCCGATCGCCTCTTGAACGTATTTTGTCAAAAAGTCCTTCGATCTTCTGCTGCCATGTCTGTCGGGGATAACCGTTACTATCGGAAGAGTTCTCGATTTGCGGAGTTTATCTAATTCCTCGGGAATCATTTCGGATATCTTTTCTGTGATCAAAAGCACGCCTACATCTTTGTCTTTTCTTATCTCGTAGATTTTGGAAATGATCTCATCTTTTTTGTGCAAAACCACGCCGTTTATTCCAGCCAGTCTCATTCCGGTGTATGTATCGATATTGTCGCTTATGAGAAAGAATCTCATCTTATCACCTCTTTAAAAACATAGCCAGCGTAGGGACTCGAACCCTAAACCTACTCATTACGAATGAGTTGCTCTACCGGTTGAGCTACGCTGGCAAACGCACAAGATAGATTATATCATAAAAGGTTATATCAGGCAAGGCCATCCGCTCTGAGATTTTTACCTCCCGGCACTTCTTTCACGTTCATCTCTACCATGTTCAAAAAGTTACCGATAGACGCATTTTTCCCGATTTTTACGTTATTCCCAACGATGACGCATTCTCCTATAACGCTTATTCCCGAATTGTATATGTTCGGATATCTCTCATTCGGTACATTCTCTCCGATTCCTATCTGACAGTCATTCCCTATCACGACATTTTCGCTTATTATCGCGTTTTCGATGAAACAATTTTCGCCTATTTTGACATTAGTCATTATAACTGAATTTTTGACGTAGGATCCGCGTCCCAAAGTCACACCCTGAAAGAGCACAGAACTTTCTGCCGTTCCATTTACGATGCATCCTTCGCTCGTTAGAGAATTCAGGATTTTTGCATTCGGTCCGAAGAATGCGGGCGGCATTTCAGCGCTGTGTGTGTAAAATCTCCAGTTTGGATCGTAAAGGTTTAAAGCCGGCATAGACCTTGTAAGGTCTATATTTGCTTCCCAAAAAGCGTCTATCGTTCCGACATCTCTCCAGTATCCTTCGAATTCATAAGCGTAGATGGCCCTTTGAGAGACAAGATTTGGCATTATATCCTTTCCGAAGTCATGAGAAGAACTTTCATCTGTTGAATCTTTTATGAGAATCTCTCTTAGCAAAGGCCAATTGAATATGTATATACCCATCGAAGCGAGTTGGGATCTTGGATTTTTCGGCTTTTCTTCGAATTCTTTTACTTTAGATATGTTGTCCGTTATGACTGTTCCAAATCTGTGAGCCTCTGAGAGCGGTACCCTTATGCATGAAATCGTTGCATCGGCATTTTTAGAGATGTGAAAGTCAAGCATCTCGTTGTAATCCATTGAGTAGACATGATCTCCTGAGAGTATGAGAACATATTTTGGGGAGAATTGATCTATAAAATCTATGTTTTGAGCGACGGCATGTGCCGTTCCCTTGTACCATTCACCTTCGGTCGAAGCAGCGTATGGAGAGAGTATGAAAAGACCGCCATTCTTTCTGTCCATGTCCCAATCTCTTCCAACGCCTAAATGAGTGCTTAAAACTCTCGGCCTGTACTGGGTGAGCACGCCGACTGTGTATATGGAAGAGTTCACGCAATTTGAGAGGGTAAAATCTATTATTCTGTACTTTCCTCCAAACGGAACCGCGGGCTTGACCACATTTTCGGTAAGAACCCCTAACCTTGTACCCTGACCTCCCGCAAGTATCATCGCTACAATCTCATTCATCTTATCAACCTCTCAGACGACCTGCCATTTTTCAAAAACAAGGGGTTCTTCATATCCGATGTAGGATTTTTCGCTTCTTATGGTGACATTTTTGTCTAAGATGCAATTCACTAACTTTGCTCCCTCTTCTATGACAGATCCTTCCATTATGACAGAGTCTTCGACGTACGCGCCGGCCTTTACATTGACGTTCCTGAAAAGCACGCTGTTTGTAACTCTTCCGGATATTATACATCCATCCGCGATTATCGAACTTGTAACCGATCCGGTCGATGTGATTTTCGGAGGAGCGAGATCCTTGAGTTTTGTGTATATCTTTCTTTGCGGCGGAAAAAGTTCGTTCAGAATATCCGGATTGAGCATATCCATGTTGACCTTTTTGTACTCTATAAGGGATTTTTTTATATTTCTCCAGTATCCGGAAAATTCGTAGGACATGATGTTAAGGCTGTTGATGTTCGGAATGATTATGTCCTTTACAAGATCGTATTTCCCATTAGGTACGGTCGAATAGAGAATGTCCATCATCAACTTCTTATTCATGAAATAAACGCCAAGATTTATCATGTCTCCCGGATTTTCTTTGTCTTTTTCGACGAAATAGGTTATTCTGTTATTTTCATTGACCTTGACGGTACCGTACATTGCCGGATCGTATCCGGCAGAGGATTTGGTCAAAATCGTTATATCGGCAGCCGTCGCTAAGTGATATTTGAAAAGCGGGGTGAAGTCTATGTTGTATATGTGATCTCCCGACCCTATAAGAACGTAATCCTCTTCTCCTCTTCTTAAGACCGTTATGTTCTGGTGAATGGCATCTGCCGTTCCCCTGTACCATAACTGGCTTGTTTCGCTGACGTAAGGCTGAAGAATGTAAAGCCCACCGTTTTTCCTGTCAAGGTCCCATTCTCTTCCGGATCCTAAATGATCCATGAGGCTTCGCGGATTATACTGGGTGAGCACGCCGACCTTCCTTATTCCGGCCCTTACCATATTCGATAGCGTGAAATCAATGGCGCGATACTTACCGGCAACAGGCATGGCCGCAGAGGCTCTTCTGTTTGTCAGTTTTCCAAGATTTTCCCCCTTCTGACCGGCAAGAATCAATCCAAGAACCTTCAAAAGATGCACCCCCTCTCAAAAAATGTCTGGATAAAGCGGAAACTTTTTGCACAGAGCCTCAACGCGTTCCTTTGCAACGCGCTTGTTTTGATCAGAATGATCGTGAATTACAGAGGCAATTATGTCTGCTATTTCCTCCATTTCATTTTCTTTCATCCCGCGGGTCGTGACGGCCGGTGTCCCTATTCTTATTCCGCTTGTTATCGTCGGCGGTCTTTGTTCTCTCGGGATCGTGTTTTTGTTAACCGTTATGCCAATCTCGCCGAGCAAATTTTCGACCTCTTTACCGGTAAGGCCTGTATCGACAAGATCTACAAGCATAAGATGTGTATCGGTACCGCCGGAGACGATCCTTATCTTTCTTTCTGAAAGGGCCTTCGCGAGATGAGCCGCATTTTTGACTATCTGCTTTTGATAATCTTTGAATTGTGGGGTCATCGCTTCTTTAAAGCAAACTGCCTTGGCCGCTATTATATGCATCAATGGACCTCCCTGCGTGCCGGGGAAGATCATTTTGTCTATCTGCTTTCCAAAATCTTTTTTAGAGAGTATCAATCCGCCACGTGGCCCTCTCAGAGTTTTATGCGTTGTTGATGTAACGACGTGGGCATATTCAATCGGATTGGGATGGATCTTCGCCGCAACGAGGCCGGCAAAATGTGCCATATCCACAACGAGATATGCGCCGACTTCGTCTGCGATCTCTTTGAAACGCTTGAAATCTATAATTCTTGGGTATGCGCTACCGCCAGTTATTATGATCTTAGGCTTATTTTCAATTGCCAGGGCTCTGACCTGATCGTAGTCTATCGTCTCGGTATCGGGATTAAGGCCGTAAGGAATTACTTTGTAAAGTTTTCCTGAAAAATTCACAGGCGATCCGTGCGTGAGATGACCGCCCTGCGTTAGAGAAAGTCCCATTATGACGCTTCCGGGCTCTGCAAGAGACATGTAAGCGGCCATGTTTGCCTGAGAACCAGAGTGCGGCTGGACATTCGCGTATTCTGCATCGAACAGTTGACATGCCCTGTCTCTTGCTAAATTTTCGGCGATATCGACGATTTCGCAACCGCCGTAATATCTCTTTCCGGGATATCCTTCGGCGTATTTGTTGGTAAGCACACTTCCCATAGCCTGCAGAACGGCTTTTGAGACAAAATTTTCAGAGGCTATAAGTTCAAGTCCATTTCTTTGCCTTTCGAGTTCTTTGTGAATGACATCGTAAATTTCAGGATCGACACTTTTTACCTCTTCCCACATGTCTTTCATTTTTAATGCCTCCTCACTTTAACTGGTACTGTTCCATTTTGTAAAAAAGGGTTCTTAAACTTATTCCCAAACTCTTTGCCGTCTCTTTTCTATTTCCGTTATTCGCCTTTAGAGCCTCCTCTATCAAACTCTTTTCGTAAGCGGCAAGAGACTTCTTCAATCCTTCGTGTTTTGGGCCTTTATAGGTGCCCGAATATGGAGGAAGGGAAGAAAGTTTTATCTCTCTTTCGCTTATATCCATGTTTATCATCGCGCGCGCTATGAAATTCTCAAGTTCTCTAACATTGCCGGGCCATGAAAGACTTTTTATAACCCTTAGCGCATCATTCGAAATGCCAGTCACGGCTCTTCCGTATTCCTGATTTAATTTTCTTATTATGTACTTGACAAGAGGCTCTATGTCTTCTGCCCTTTCTCTTAAGGGCGGAATGTATATCGGCACAACGTTTATTCTGTAATAGAGATCGGGTATAAATTTTCCCGTCTTTACCATTTCTTCGAGGTCTATGTTTGTGGCAGATATAATCCTCACATCGAGGTGCTTTGTCTTTGAACTGCCGAGTTTTGTTATTTCCATTTCCTGTAAAAATCTCAAAAATTTGGATTGGACGGTTAATTCCATCTTTCCTATCTCGTCTAAAAACAAAGTCCCTCCGTCTGCCTCCTCAAGAAGGCCTATTCTTCCACCCTTTCGCGCTCCTGTGAAGGCTCCTTCTTCGTATCCAAAAAGTTCCGATTCGAGAATGCCTTCGGGAAGAGCGGCACAGTTAACGCTGACAAATGGATTATTCCTTCTATCGCTTGCGTTATGGATCGCGTGGGCAAAAAGTTCCTTGCCAGTTCCAGATTCTCCTCTCAAAAGCACGGTGGCTTTCGTAGGCGCAACTTTCTTTGCCTGAGTTATCGCTATCTGCATGGCGCGTCCATTACCTATTATATCGTCGAAGGTGTATTTTGCCTTGAGCCTTCTTAACATTCTATTTGCCTCTTCGAGTTCGCGGCTTAATGAGAGTATCTTTGAAACGTCGTGGATGACTCCAACGCTTCCAACGAATTTGTCATCTACAAAAAGCGGGGTTACATCAACGATGACATCCTTTTTCATCGGGCCGACCTTTAGCCTGTGGCCTAAGATCGGTTTCTTTTCTTTTGCAACCATCATATGAACGCTCTCGCCTTCGGCTATATCTATCGTCGCCGGTTTTCCTATAACCTCTTCTTCGTTGAAACCGGTTAATTTGGTGTATTCACGGTTTACCATTACAACGCGTCCATCTTTATCGGCGACACTTATCGCGTCATCTGTGGATTCTATTATCTTTTCAAGCATTAGACGAATTCGCCTTAGATCTGTAACTTCTTCGGCCATTCTCTGGATCTCTGTGATATCTCTAAAGACCGCAATGGCACCCTTTAGATTCCCCTGATCGTCTAAAAGAGGTATTCTGGACGTTATTATCTTGGTCTTCCCTATGTTCTGGATTTGATCTATTTCGGGTTTTTTACTTTCGACGACATTTTGAAGCCTTGTATTTGGAACAACATCGACCACCTTCTTTCCGACGTAATCGATGGCCTCTATTTGAAGAATTTGGCGGGCCGCTTTGTTTATGAAAATAACCTCGGCCCTTGAATTTACCATTATAACTCCTTCATTCATCGAATCAAGGGCATGCTCATAATATTCGTATTTTGAGTCAATTAAGATATTCTCCGAATCCATTGCGCGCTCCCCAGGCAAGTTTTTGATTCACTATTTTAAAGAAGTCCTTTGAATAATCGCAAATGAATTTGACATATTTTTCCGTTCCCGTGATTTCAAAAATCTCAATATTTTTATACCGATCTATTATATCCCCATCTGAAAGCGCAAAATAACTTTCCTCATTTCTCGGCTCGATCTTTATTTCTACTTTTCTTTCAGTCGAGACTATTACGGGGGTCTTCAAAAGAGTATGGGCCATCATCGGAACTATTGAAAGGACCGGAGCCTTTGGATCGATGATGGGACCGCCCGCTGAAAGGTTGTAAGCGGTTGATCCCGTCGATGTCGAGACAAGCATCCCGTCACAAATCACAGATCCCATCAACACCCCATCTATACTTATGGTGGCATTTATCAAATGTGAATGAATATCGCGCTGGACCAAAAAATCGTTGAGAAATAAGTGTTCGCCGAATTTGCCCGAAACCATAGAGAGGTTTCTTTTCATAATGTAAAATCTGCCATCAAAGATGTCTTCCAAAAACGTGTCAATGTCTTTGAAATCGTAGGGACTTAAAAAACCTAAATGGCCGAAATTTATTCCGACGATTAAAGGATTTTTGTCCGCAATGCTTTTTGAATATCTCAGAACGGTTCCATCCCCTCCAAGAATAAAGACTAAAGAATTGGAGGTAATAGACTCTTTTTCAAATATTGGAAATCTTTTCTCTACCTTTTCTTTCAGTATCTTTGCGGCTTTTACAGCCTCAGCATTTTTTTCATTTGCAAGGATCGTTATTCCATCGAAACTCATCTTCTTAACACCACGCTGAAGTCGAAGAGAGAGTTAACGACGAACAACTGGATGAAGACAAGAATGAGAAAAACGACGAATGGTGTGAAATCTATATACCCAAACGGGTGTATCCACCTTCTAAACGGCCTCAGAATCGGATCGGACATTTCGTCGAAGATCCTTCTCAAAGGAAACCCGTAAGGAAGGATAAAACTCAGTATCCCGTCTATTATCAGGACAACCATGAAAAAGATCACCACTATGTTCAGAATAACCGCTATAGCGTAAACGAGATTCGCAATGGCAAACATTGTTCACATCCTTTCAAATCAAAGATTCTCCTAAAACCGAATACCCCTTCTGGGTCAAGACCCTTCCCCTTGAAGTTCTCGCTATGAACCCCCCCTGAAGCAAAAAAGGTTCGTATACCTCGTTTATGGTCTCTGCCTCTATTCCAACACTCGCAGCCAAAGCGTTAAGACCGACGGGACCGCCCTTGTAATCGTGCGCTATTTTCGAAAGTATCTTTATGTCCATCTCGTCGAGACCGTTTTTGTCTATTTGCATCGCATTAAAGGCCTCTTCGATGATTTCTTCGTTGAGCACGTCCTTCCCCTTTACAGTTGCAAAATCTCTTATTCTCTTGACAAATCTGTTCATAACGCGCGGAGTTCCTCTCGCCCTTTTTGCGATTTCGATAGCGCTTTTGTCATCTATCTTTACGCCGAGCAGATGCGCCGTTCTTTTTCCTATCTGTGCAAGTTCTTCTACCGTGTAAAAATCCATTTCGAAGATCATTCCGAATCTATTTCTTAATGGGGACGTGAGCAGGCCGCTGCGGGTTGTGGCCCCGACGAGCGTGAAAGGACTTACCGAAAGCCTTACGCTCCTTGCACCAGGCCCTTTTCCAACTATTACATCTATTTGGAAATCCTCCATGGCAGAATAGAGCACCTCCTCGACGGGATGTGGTAACCTGTGTATCTCATCTATGAAAAGCACATCCTTTGAATTCAAAGAGGTGAGTATGGCCGCAAGATCTCCCTGCCTTTCGATAACGGGTCCGCTTGTCATGCGCAAATTACCGCCAACTTCATTCGCTATTATCATGGCAAGGGTAGTTTTTCCAAGTCCCGCCGGACCGGCAAGGAGAATGTGATCGAGCACTTCTCCTCTCATCGAAGAAGCCTTTATGGCCACCCCAAGCCTTGATTTTATCTTCTCCTGACCTATGTAATCCTCTAATTTAGAAGGTCTCAAAGAGACAAGAGAATCGTCCTCTTTTTGTGGCTCTGAAGAAAGTAATCTCGCCATTTCAACCTCACGGATGAATTCTGTATATAGTTCTCGCGAACGGTATCGCTTCTCTTATATGCTCGAGTTTGCAAATCCACGCGACAAGCCTTTCGATACCCATTCCGAAGCCACTGTGCGGAACGCTACCATACTTTCTAAGATCTATGTACCAATCATAAGATTCAACCGGCAAGTTGAACTCTTTTATCCTTTCCATGAGCAGATCCGGATCGTTTATACGTTCTGAAGCTCCTATTATCTCTCCATATCCCTCTGGTGCAAGCATGTCATCACAAAGCACAACCTCAGGTCTTTGAGGATCCGGCTGCATGTAAAACGCCTTTATATTTCTTGGGTAATTGTATACCATAACGGGTCTATCAAATTCCTCGCTTATGGCTGTCTCTTCATCCCCTCCTATATCATCTCCCCATTTTATGTCAAATCCCTTTTTCTGAAGTAATTTCACGCCTTCATCGTAAGAGATCCTCGGAAATGGGGCCTGAACCTTTTCGAGAGGTTTTGTATCCCTTTCGAGGGCTTTTAGATGATCGCCGGCCCTTTCGAGCACGCGCCCGACAACGTAGGATACGAGTTCTTCTTGAAGATGCATGTTGTCATTGGAGGTGTAGTAGGCAACTTCGGCCTCATTCATCCAGAACTCAGTTAGATGTCTTCTCGTTTTTGATTTTTCTGCCCTGAATGTAGGTCCAAGGTTGTAAACCTTTCCAAAGGCCATCGCGGCAGCCTCGAGGTATAACTGGCCAGTCTGTGTCAAATATGCCTTTCCAAGATCGAAGTACTCGATGTTAAATAATTCTCCAGCCGATTCTCCAATTGCACCGGTCAAAATTGGCGTATCTATAAGAATAAAGCCATTGTTTCTGTAAAATTCCCTTACGGCCCATATAACTTCATTTCTAACGTGAAGAATGTGAAACTGCCTTTGGGACCTAAGCCATAGATGGCGGTTATTCATGAGAAAATCTATCCCGTGTTCTTTCTTTGAAATTGGATAATCTTCAACGGGTATTTGGTATATCTCTATGCCATTCACATCTATCTCATATCCATAAGGAGATCTCTCATCCTTTCTTACCTTTCCTCTTACGCTGAGACTTGATTCTATTCTGAGTTTATCTGCGAGATCAAAAACTTCATCCGAGACGCTTTTTTCCACTATCCCCTGAACAAATCCCGTTCCATCCCTTATCTGCAAGAAGTGAATTTTACCGCTCGATCTTTTGTTAAAAAGCCAGCCTTTAATCTCAACATGTTCTCCAACATGATCCTTTAGATCTTTAATGTATGTCCACTGATCTGACAAGATCATCACCTCTCCTTTATATCTATTTTATCACATCGAATCATTTATCCCGATCCGGGGATATGTTTAAAGTTTATGATTTATTTGGAAATATTGCAAGAGTTTAACGGTAAGACGGAGAGGAAGGATCTTTGCGCTGGGGAAGATAGGTTATAAGCAGTGAAGAGGCCATCAATATGCCGCCAAAGATCAAATTAACGCTGAGTTTTTCGGAAAGTATCAAAAAAGCCAAAAAGGATGCTATCCATGGTTTTATAAAAAACGCCATAGATCCAAGGCTTGATCCAACCTTCGATATTCCCTTAAAGAAGAGAAGGTATGCCACTCCCGTCGTTACAACTCCTATGTACGCAAGATACGGCAGACTTTTGATCTGGATTTGAACGGGAACTTTAAAGATCAACATCTCTAAAAGAACGACTGGAAGCGCTATGACAAAGACCATGAAATTGAATGTCGCGCTCGATGAATGCTGAACAACTGTTCTTCCAAAGACTGTCAAAAGCGCAAATAGCACGCATGAAACAACCATTAAAAGGGCATAGATGTCTCCTTTGAAGTCGGAAGAGTATGACGTTATTATAACGCCCAAAAATCCAAGGATCATCCCTGCATAAACGCGTATTGATAACTTTTCTTTGAAAAACAACTTTGAAAACAAAAGGACGAAGATCGGATTTGAACTGAAGATTATTGCCATTTCATTTGCCTGAGAGTTCGCCACCGCTATATGATAAAGGCTCATGCCTATTCCGGCGGATATTGTTCCAAGCCACAGGAGATTTATCCAGTCCTTGAAATTTAAGGATTTCAGATGAGAAAATTTCACAAATGGTAAGAGGGTAAGAATGGCGAAAATCAACCTAAAAAGCCATAGGTTAAGCGGATCGACGTAACTTCCTATGAATTTGGATACAACCTCTATCGAAGAAAAGAGCGCTATGGCAGCGTAGACGTAAAAGTATCCCATACAAGTCAGCAGTCGAGATCTTTTTTGATTCTTTCGTATTCTTCCTTCGTTATTTCACCCGCCGCGTATCTTCTTTTGAGTATTTCGCACGGCATGTCTTTATCTTCATTCTCAAAATGCCTTATTACGAAAATACCACCATATCTAAAAAAGATATAGAGTACCAAAAAGAAGAGCGCGATACCTATTATATCCCATACAAGAGCTCCTATTCCGTATCCCCACCAGAATGGCCAGAAAAATACCATCTTATCACCCTCTAAAATGATTCGTTATTGGAAGTCTTCTGTCTCTTCCAAAGGCTCTAAATGTTATTTTGACTCCGGGCGGCGATTGCCTTCTTTTGTACTCACTCGTATCTACAAGTTTTATGGTCTTTTTGACCATTTCGGGATCAAATCCCATTTCGGTTATTTCTTCAAATGAAAAGTCCTTCTCAACGTACAACTCGAGTATAGAATCCAATAATTCGTAAGGAGGCAATGTGTCCTGATCTACCTGATTTGGCTTTAATTCGGCCGAAGGAGGTTTTATAAAAACATTGTTCGGTATAATCTCTTTTTTTCTGCTTTCGTTAAACCATTTGCACACTCTGTAAACCATCGTTTTGTACAGATCTTTTATCGGATCGAATCCTCCGGCCATGTCTCCGTAGAGAGTGGCATAACCTGTGCTCATTTCCGATTTGTTGCCTGTGGTAAGGACAAGATAACCGAATTTATTCGAAATCGCCATAAGGTAATTGCCCCGTATCCTTGCCTGCAAATTTTCTTCGGTTATGTTTGGTTGTGTGCCTTCGAATATTTTCTCAAGGGCCTTTATGTAAGAATTGTAAACATCCGTTATTCCTATCTGAAAGGTCTTTATTCCAAGATTCAAAGCCAGCGCTCTTGCATCTTCAATACTCGATGCAGATGAGTACATAGAAGGCATCATAACGCCGATTACGTTTTCGCTTCCGATCGCCTCGCTCGCTATGACTGCCACGAGAGAGGAATCTATCCCGCCGCTTAAGCCTATGAGAACTTTTTTGAACCCGTTTTTTGTGATGTAATCCCTTGTCCCGAGCACAAGCGCTTTGAATATTTCTTCTTCGAGGCAAATAGACGGAGAAATGCGTTTTTCTATCTTCTCTTTCGGGCTTTCTTTCAATGTTGCCCTGATTGCGTCCACGTCGCCAATTTTCTTTATTCTTTCACGCCTTCTTGGATCATGCAGGTTCATATTCACTATATTGGGTATATCAACATCGGCGATCAAAATTTCCTCTTCGAAGTCTTTTGCCCTTGCGATTAGATTTCCATTTTCATCTACTACAAAACTGTGACCATCGAAGACGAGTTCATCCTGTCCGCCAACGACATTTGCGTACACGATCGCCGTATGAAGGTCGGAAGCGCGGGTCTGGATCATTTTCTCTCTTGCCGATCCCTTCATTATGTTGTAAGGAGAGGAAGATATGTTAACAAGCACCATTGCCCCGCTGTCAACTTCGTCGACTATGGGGCCATCCGGTACCCATATATCCTCGCAGATACTTATTCCCACCTTTACATTGTCCACTTCGACGATCATCGGTTTAATTCCGGACGAAAAATACCTTTTCTCGTCGAATACACCGTAATTTGGCAAAAGTATCTTGTGATATATTCCTATTAATTTGCCATTTTGTATTATCGCTGCCGCGTTGTATATGTCATCTTTGAGATCTACAAAACCGACGATTATTATTTCATCTTTTCCCTTCGAAAAATTCGCAATCTCATTAAGGCCGTCTATGTTTTTTTGTAAAAAGGCCATCCTAAAGAGCAGATCTTCTGGCGGATATCCGGTAATGGCAAGTTCGGGAAAGATTATGAAGTCCGGATTGTATTTTCTTGCTTCCTCTATTGAAGATTTTATCTTTTCTAAATTTTCATCTATACCGCCAACAACAAAATTTTTCTGCGCTATGGCAAATCTTAACGCTTTCAAATTTTTACACCTTCTATTTCGTTGAGCATTTCGAATACGCTCTTCTTTAATTTCGGATGGATGTAATCAGGCGCTATTTCTGCAAGAGGCCTCAAAACGAATTCCCTGTTTTGAAGGTCTGGATGGGGTATTATGAGATCGACGAAATTTATTATTCTGTGATCGTAGAATAATATGTCTATATCTATAGTTCTCGGCCCCCATTTCACATTTCTGACTCTTCCAAGAGCCTTTTCGATGTCTAAAAGCATGTCCATAAGTTCCATAGGGGCGTACGAGGTTCTTATTAAAGCGGCGCAATTTATGAATTTGGGCTGATCTTTGAGACCGTAAGGCTCTGTCTCGTACATGGTGGATATTCTCAAAAACTCCATCTGTTTCTTTTTCATCTCTTCTATGGCACGCAAAATGTTTTCTTTCCTATCTCCCAAATTTGAGCCAAAGGCTACGTACACAAGATGTTCCATAACTACACCCCCATAATTGCATCGACCATTTTCATGGCCTTTACGTGTGAAAAGACATCATGAACTCTTATTATATTTGCGCCCTTCATTGCCGCTATTGTGTTAAGGGCAATAGTCGGCTCTAACCTTTCGCTGACATCCATGGGCATAATTTTGCTTATCATCGATTTTCTCGATATGCCTATCAGGATAGGCTTACCGAGTTTTTTGAATTTATCGAGATGGCCTATCAGTTTGAGGTTATCTTCGAGCCTTTTACCGAATCCTATTCCCGGATCTATTATGATCTTGGATTCTTTTATGCCTGCATTCAAGGCTTTTTCAATCATCCTTTCGAATTCTTCGTACACTTCTTTTAGAACATCTTCGTAAAATGGATTTTCCTGCATGTTTTTCGGAGTACCCTTTATGTGCATCAAGACAACAGGCACATTAAAGTCTGCGCATACTTCTGCCATTCGATCGTCGAATTTAAGACCGCTTATGTCGTTGATCATATTTGCCCCGGCCTTAAGACCGGCAATGGCTGTTTGGGACCTGTAAGTGTCTACTGAAACGGGAATATCGCTTATTCTTCTTATCGCCCTGACGGCGAGATCTATTCTTCTGACCTCTTCTTGCTCATCTACCGGATCCGATCCGGGCCTTGTCGATTCTGCACCAACATCTATTATGTCCGCACCTTCATTTATCATTCCGAGCGCTTTTCTTTCGACATCTTCGATCTTAACTCTGCTCGGAGGGTAAAATGAGTCTTCGGTGAGATTAAGAATGCCCATGATATAGATTCTCGAAAAATCAAATTCTTTTGATCCTATCTTCATATTTTACCGTCCAGCGCTTTTTTGACGAGTTCTCCAACGACCTTTGGATCTGCTTTTCCTTTTGTCTCTTTCATGACATTGCCGACAAAAAATCCGATCACCGAAGTTTTGCCCTTTCTATACTGATCGACAACGGCAGGATTTCCTTCTATTACCTTTTTTATAACCGGAATAAGGGATTTCTCATCGGAGACCTGAATAAGATTTCTTTCTTTTATTATATCGTCAGGGTTTCTGCCGCTTTTGTAAACTTCCGACATCACTTCTTTGGCAGAGAGTCTGGATATCTTTGAAGAATTCGTGTAATCGACCAAAATCTTCAAAGTGTCGACGGGAACCTTCTTCGGGTCAAATTCGGCCGAGTCTGCGTTGAAAAGTCCAAGAAGATCGTTTACTATCCAGTTTGCCCCGTCCTTGGGATCAACACCGGCCGATATTGTGCTTTCGAAATAAGTGGAAAGAAGACGATCTCTCGAGAGTATTTTGGCATTGTAATCGGATATTCCAAATGTTTTCACATACCTTTCGGCCTTTTGATCTGGTAATTCGGGGAGAGTGTTTTTTATCTTTTCTATGAGATCGTTTGAAACTTCGAGAACTGGCAGATCCGGCTCTGGAAAATACCGGTAATCATTTTCTTCCTCTTTCGATCTCAAGGAAACCGTCGTTCTTGTCACGAAATCCCATCCACGCGTCTCATGTTTTACGTCTTTTCCTTCTTTGAGAGATTGGGAAATGCGATCTATTTCGTACTCGAGAGCGTACTGAACATATCTGAAGGAATTTATGTTCTTTACCTCCACTCTTGAACTCGATCTTCCGTTATCATCGATAACGGAAACATTTGCATCGCAACGCAATGCTCCCTCTTCCATATTCCCGCTGCACACATCTATCGTTCTGAGAATGTCTCTCAATTTTTCCATAAATTCCTTTGCCTCAAGGGGCGCTTCCATATCCGGCTCTGTAACTATTTCTATAAGCGGAACGCCGCACCTGTTGAAGTCTATCAAACTCTCTTTGGACTCGGTTATGTTCTCAGTTGAATGGATCATCTTTCCGGCGTCTTCTTCTATATGAATTCTTCTTATTCTTACCTTTTTACCGTTATCGAGATTTATATAACCTTCCGTTGCTATCGGATGGAAGTACTGCGTTATCTGATAACCCTTTGGAAGATCCGGATAGAAATAATTTTTTCTATCAAAAGAAGATCTTTGATGAATTTTACAGTTAAGCGCCAATCCGCTCCTTATGGCAAATTCGACAACTTTTTCATTCAAAACAGGCAGTGCGCCGGGCTGGCCGGTACATACCGGACATATATTCGTATTCGGCCTCGCGTTGACATCTATTTTGCATGAACAAAAGGCCTTTGTCTCTGTAAGCAACTGGGCGTGTATCTCAAGTCCTATAACGGATTTCATGTCTTCACCTCTGACTTACCTTTTCGTAATTTCTCGCGATTCTCAACATTTTATCGTCTTCAAATCTTTTACACATTATCTGAAGGCCAACTGGCATGTTTCCGATCTTTCCCATCGGAAGGCTTACTGCGGGCAGTCCGGCAAGGTTAGCCGGGATCGTGTATATGTCCTGGAGATAATACTCAAGTGGAGATGAAAGTTGGCCTATTTTGAATGCAACGTTAGGAGTCGTAGGTCCTATTATGGCATCGTAAGAGTCGAAAATCTTGTTCATTTCATCTACTATCTTTGCTCTTGTTCTCTGGGCCTTGTCAAAATACGCATCGTAATATGTGGCTGAAAGCGTAAAGGTGCCTATCATTATTCTGCGCTTTACTTCTCTTCCAAAACCTTCATCCTTTGTTTTCATATACACTTCGTCTATAGATTTCCCCTCGACGCTAAGGCCATACCTTATTCCATCGTATCTTGCCAAATTTGAGGAGGCCTCGGCCGGCGCTATTATATAATAGACAGCCACAGAATATTTAAGAGAGGGTATAGAAACTTCCTCAATTTTAACGTCCATCTTTTTGAATCGATCGATTGATTCTTCGAATATTTTCTTAACGTCTGGATTCAGATCCCTGACAAACTCTTTTGGCACCGCGAATTTGAAATTCTTTATAGAGTTCTCTATTTCTTTCAAAAGAGATAAATTTTTTTCAACCGTCGTTGAATCTTTTGGATCCCTTCCAAAAATGATTTCTCCTATTAAGGCTGCATCTCTTACATTTTGTGTTATGGGACCTATCTGATCGAGTGAAGATGCAAAGGCTACAAGCCCATATCTCGATACAAGGCCGTATGTAGGTTTGTATCCGACAAGGCCACAAAATGAAGCGGGCTGTCTTATAGATCCGCCGGTATCAGATCCAAGCGCGAATGGAACCATACCGCTTGCAACTGCCGCCGCGGAGCCCCCACTTGAACCTCCGGGCACTCTTTCGGGATCGAGTGGATTTTTAGTCGTAAAGAAGGCAGAATATTCGGTCGATGCTCCCATGGCGAATTCATCCATATTGGTCTTTGCGACAAGCGTTGCGCCTTTATCGAGAATTTTTTGGACGGCCGTGGCCGTGTAAGGAGAAACGTAATTTTCAAGGATCTTAGAAGCACAGGTAGTTCTTGTTCCAACTACCTCCATATTGTCTTTAACTGCAAAGGGGATGCCTTTAAGCATGCCATCCTTTCCATTTACAACAGGAGTAGAAATGCAAGCCTTTATCTTTGGATCGATCTTTTTTATCTTATTTATAGCATTTTCAACGCTTTCATCGTAGGATATCGTATGATTCTTTATCTTCTCTATCAATTCTTCAACTCCAGGATTTGTCGTATTCTTTTCCTCCCTTCTCGAAATCTACGTCAATTATATCACTACACTTCGCTGAAAATGATACGTGCATGATAGAGATTCAAATAAACAAGCGGGTAATGTAAAAATTGCCAATTGACAATTGCCTGGAATACGCTGAGTTTTCAAATGCCGAATTATCGCTTCGGCAAGCTTTCAAGGGCTTTCTCAATGGCATTATGCCTCTTATATCTCAACACATCATACATCGACTTGTGTGCTTGTGTGGTAAAATAAAGATGTAGCAAGGCCCTGAGATGGAGATTAAATTGAAGGGCTTTTTCATTTTTAGGGGAGGGCAAAATGGATGAGATTGTCGTGATCGATTACGGATCGCAATATACTCAATTGCTCGCAAGGCGCGTAAGAGAACTTGGAGTCTTCTCGAAAGTTGTAGGGCCCGATTACACTTTTACCGGTAAGGAATCTGGCATAATTCTTTCAGGTGGGCCTGAGAGTGTTTACGAAAAGCGGTACGATCTTCCACAGTTTGGTGGGATTCCGGTCCTTGGAATATGTTACGGAATGCATCTTCTTGCCGAGAGATTCGGTGGACACGTGGCAAAGGGTGCGCATGGCGAGTATGGCCTTACAAAGGTGAAATTTTTTCCGTCCCCGCTTTTTGAAGGAATTCCGTCCGAGAGCGTAACATGGATGAGCCATGGAGATGTCGTGGAAGTACTTCCTCCAAATTTTAAAATGACGGCCATAAGCGAGACCGGAATAACGGCTGCATTTGAATCTGAAAATGATAAAATTTACGCTATACAGTTTCATCCGGAGGTTGTTCACACTTCTTACGGACGCGAGATAATAAAGAATTTCGTTTTTGGAATATGCAAGGAGAGACCAGAATGGACGATGAACAATTTCATAGATTCGGAGATATCGAGGATAAAAAGTGTTGTGAAAGATCAGAAAATAATAAGTGCGATCTCGGGCGGTGTAGATTCAACAGTTGCGACCCTTTTGACGTACAGAGCCGTCGGGGATAATTTAATTCCCGTATTCGTCGATCACGGATTGCTCAGAAAGATGGACATTAATGTCCCGCAAACACTTGCCACACTGGGAATAAAAGTGAAATATGTCAATGCTTCTGAACTGTTTTTTGAAAAGTTGAAGGGCGTCTCCGATCCGGAAGAGAAAAGAAAGATAATAGGAAATACTTTCATAGAGGTTTTCGAAAGAGAAGCAAAGGCGAGCGGGGCTACATTTCTGCTACAGGGAACGATCTATCCGGATGTCATAGAATCTGCGGCATCTTCGCAAAGAAGCGCGAAGATAAAAAGCCATCATAACGTTGGAGGACTTCCGGAGAAAATGAATTTAAAGGTTTTAGAGCCTCTAAGGACTCTTTTCAAAGATGAGGTTAGAGAAGTTGGAAGATTGATGGGGCTTCCCGATGCTTTTATATCACGGCATCCCTTTCCGGGCCCGGGCCTTGGAGTCAGAGTTATTGGTGAAATAACAAGAGAAAAGGTCGGGATTTTAAGAGATGCGGATGACATATTTGTGAATGTACTGATGAGAGCGGGCGAATATTCAAAGATATGGCAGGCCTTTGCGGTCCTTCTTCCGGTAAGATCTGTCGGAGTAAAGGGAGACGCGCGATCTTACGAATATGTCCTTGCCCTTCGTGCCGTTGACAGCGTTGACGGAATGACTGCCTCATGGCATCAGATACCATTTGAAATTTTGAGAATGGCTTCATCGGAAATAACATCTAAAATTCCGCAAATTGGCCGCGTTGTTTACGATATCACAGACAAGCCTCCTTCAACCATTGAATGGGAGTGAGACGATGATAGAAAGGTACGCCCCTGCATGCATGAAAGATCTCTGGTCTGAGAAGAGTAAATTTGAAAGATGGCTTGAAGTCGAAATAGCCGTCATGGAATCTTACGAAGAGATGGGAATCATTCCGCGTGGATATTCTCAAATGGCCAGAAAACATTCAAGAATAGATGTTGAAGAGATAAATCGTATAGAGTCCTCTGTGGATCACGATGTTATTGCCTTTATAAAATCAGTTACCTCCACAATGGGAGATGAGGCAAGGTATTTTCATTACGGACTGACCTCTTCAGACGTGGTCGACACTGCCTTTTCTATAGCCGCGGCTGAGGCAATGGATCTAATTCTTTCGAAGGTGGAAGAGTTGATGAATTCCATATTAACACTCGCAAAGAGGTATAAATACACGCCCATTATAGGAAGAACTCACGGAGTCCACGCAGAACCAACAACATTCGGCCTTAAGGTCTTGAACTGGTACTATGGACTTGAAAGAAGCAAAGAAAGGCTTGAGAGGGAAAAAGAAAATATATCGATTGGGAAAATATCCGGTGCCGTTGGAAATTACGCGAATGTACCGGTTGAAGTCGAAGAGATGGTCTGCAGAAAACTCAAACTCAAACCTGCAAAGATATCGACACAAATTCTTCCGAGAGACCTTCATGCCGAATACATTTCATCACTTGCAATAGTTGGGGGAGAATTAGAAAGAATATCGACAGAGATAAGAAATCTTCAAAGAACGGAGATACGCGAAGTCCAAGAGCCATTTTCCTCCACACAACGCGGATCAAGCGCGATGCCCCACAAGAAAAATCCTGTAAAAGATGAAAGAATTTCCGGGCTTTCAAGAGTTTTAAGAGGATATGCCATTTCCGCGATGGAAGATATAGCCTTATGGCATGAAAGGGATATTTCCCATTCGTCTGTCGAGCGGATCATCTTTCCCGATGCGACCTCGACCCTTTATTTCATGATAGACGAATTGGATAAAATTATAAATGGACTTAAAGTTGAGGAAAAGAAAATGAAGGAGAATATATACGTGACCGGAGGCCTTGTCTTTTCAGAGAAGGTGCTTTTAAAACTTGTAAATAGCGGCTTAAGCCGCGAAGAGGCTTACAAAATAGTTCAAAGTGCTTCCATGAAAGTGTGGGATGGAGAGGAAGGAAGCCTGAAGGAAGCGATGAAAAAATACACGGACATAGATTTAGATGATGCTTTCTCTTTAGATCCTTATCTTAAAAATGTCGATAAGATCTTCGAAAGATTTGAAAGGAGTTAAAATATGAATTCTGCCATAGTAGGATTGCAGTGGGGGGACGAAGGAAAGGGAAAGGTTGTACAGAAATTTTCAAGATCTCATGAATGGGTTGTAAGATTTTCTGGAGGGCCAAATGCGGGCCACACGGTTTATCACAATGGTAAAAAGGTAATTCACCATCTTGTTCCGACCGGAACGGATAAAAATAAACTTTTTATAGGACGCGGAACGCTTGTTAATTTCGATATACTCAACAATGAGGTCGCAGAACTGTCCGAAATTTATCACGACGTCAAAGAAAGACTTTTCATATCCGAATGGTGCAGGGTCATAACTCCGGTTGAAAGATGGCAAGATGCCGAGATCGAAAAACTAAAGGGAGCAAAGTCTGTCGGGACAACGAGAATGGGAATAGGACCGGCTATTTCAAATGACGCAAACAGGGTTGCTTTGCACGTTTTCGATCTCTTTGACGAAAAAGTTTTAAAAGAAAAGGCAAAACTTTTAAAAAAATTTTGTGGATACCAAAAGGACTTTGAAGACGATCTTTTGAAAGCATTCGATAAAGTAAGAGAAAGAGTTAAAGATCCGCAAATAAATGGCGACATTCTCTTTGAGGGAACGCAAGGAATAATGTTAGATCCGATGTACGGAACTTATCCCTATGTTACCTCGACACCCACGATTCCTTCTTATCTTTCTTACGGATCTGGAATTAAAACGGAATATGAAGTTTTTGGTGTATTCAAAGCATATGTGACAAGGGTAGGTGCGGGGCCTTTTCCGACAGAATTGAATGATGAAGTGGGAGATGCCATAAGAAAAAATGGCGGAGAGTTTGGATCGACAACAGGAAGACCAAGAAGATGCGGATGGATAGATCTTCCGCAATTGAAATATGCCATAGATCTCTCTAAGACCGATCATCTTGTCATGACAAAAGCAGACGTGCTAAATGGTTTTGATAAGATCGGCGTATGCGTTGGATACGATAGGCCTTTCTGTGCGCACGATCTTGAAGGCGTGAAGACAGAAATAGAATACATCAAGGGATGGAAGAGCCTTGAAAGTTCTGAATTTGGAGATTTTGTTTCTTTAATAGAAAAGTATACTGGAAAGCGTGTTGATTACATCTCTTTTGGCCCATCTGAAGAAGAGATAAAGATACGCTGATATGCCAAAGATAATAGGAATAACTGGTGGAATCGCAACGGGTAAAAGCGCGATTTCCGGATATTTAAGAAGCCTTGGTTATCCGGTTATAGATGCTGACGCGATAGGTCATGAAATACTCGAAAGAGAAGACGTCAGGCGCGAGATAAATGAAAGGATAGGAAATGTAGAATCGAACGGGAAAATAGACAGGAAAAAACTCGGATCCATTGTTTTTTCAGATCGGGATAAACTTAAAATTTTGAACGAGATAACACATCCAAGGATAATAAGGGCCATTCTCGATGAGGTGGACAGCCTTTCGGAAATGAACAAAGAGATCTTTGTAGAAGCGGCAGTGCTTTTCGAGATGAATTTTGACAAGTACACCGATTTCATAATAGTGACAGATTGTCCTGATGACGTGAGGATTGAAAGGATTATGCAAAGAGACAGATTGAGTTATGACGAGGCTGTCATGAGGATTAAATCTCAGATGTCGAGAGAGGAATATATAAAGAGAGCAGATTTTGTAATAGACACTTCTGGGAATATCCATGATACCCTTGAAAAGGTCTTTGAAATGTTGAAGAGAAAACCTTGGTGTGATAAAATATAAGGCTATATTAAATTTAGGTAAAAATCTCTTTATATCAAAAAAGGAGGGATCACAAATGAGGAAGGTTCTTGTAGTGATGCTGGCCATTTCCATTTTAATGACTGGCATGATCTTTTCAAAGACGGTCGTTACCTTCTGGGAGTCTATGGGTGGAGACCTTGGAAAGACGCTTTCACAGATCGTTGATACCTTTAACTCCCAGCACGCAAATATCGAGGTAAAGGCAATATACGTTGGAAGTTATGCAACTCTCCAGCAAAAATTGCTTGCAAGTGCGGTCGGTGGTGGACTGCCGACAATGAGTCAGGTTTATTCGAACTGGACCGCCGCTTTAATGAAATCTAACGTTATCCAGCCAATGCAAACCTTCATAGATAATCCTCAAATTGGGCTTTCAAAAAGTCAGTTAGACGATATCTGGGAACCATTCTTAAAGGCTAATACCTGGAATGGAAAGATTTACACACTACCATTTAACAAATCGATATACATAATGTATGTAAATGAAGACGCCCTTGCACTTGCCGGAGTGAGTATTCCAAAAACAGTTCCAGAACTTATAAAGGATCTTCCATTGCTGACCATAAGAGATTCATCGGGAAAGGTCATCCAGTACGCTCTCGGTCTGAGAACTACTGTAGACACCTTTGAGGTTTTCTTAAGACAAAATGGAGCCGATTTTATAAATTCTGATTACACGAAGGCTACTTTGGATACTCCAGTTGCCCTCGAAACTCTCCAGACGCTTGTTGACATGATAAAGACCGGAGATGTCCTTGCTCAGGGCGGATACTTGGACGGTCCGTTTGGAAATGGCCAGATAGCAATGTATATAGATACCTCGGCGGGAATGTCTTACACGGCAAACAGCGTTGGAGGTAAATTCTCATGGACAATAGCACCAGTGCCAGCATGGAAGACGCAGGCACCTCCATTTGCGGGAACTGACCTTGCGATCTTCAACACTGCAAGCCCGGCCGAACAGGAAGCCGCATGGGAGTTCGTCAAGTTCCTTTTGAGCCCACAGATTCAGGCATTCTGGGCAATAAAGACGGGATATTTGCCTGTGACAAAGAGTGCTATTGAAACTCAAGCATGGAAGGATTATGTGGCATCTAATCCGATGGCCAACGTGCTCGTATCTCAGATTCCTTATGGTTCGTCCGATCCCGGAATTGCGGCGTGGAGCCAGATAAGAAATGATGTCGGTACTCTTGTCTCCGATGCGATGTTCTTCAAAATGACCCCTCAGGAAGCTTTGAGGCTGGCGCAGCAAGAGGTTACAAAGGATCTTCAGAGTCAGTAATGAAAAAAGCCCCCCCAAGGGGGGTTTTTTTTTTATCTTTTTGCCAGAGATTTTCTTCTTTTCTCAAGCCATCCTATAAGAATGGGGCTTGCTATGTATATTGAGGAGTAAGTGCCGGTTACGACTCCAAAACTCATTCCAAATGCAAATGGCCTTAAGACAGAACTTGCGAAGAGGAAAAGTGTGAATACAACTATAAAGGTCGTCAAAGACGTGTTGATGGTTCTTGAAAGGGTTTCATTTATGGAGACATTGACGATTTCATCTATTGGATGGCCGTGCATTTTCTTTAAATTCTCTCTTATCCTTGAATAGACAACGACTGTATCATTCAACGAATAACCAAGCAAGGTAAGCAATGCGGCAATGGCAGTGCTATCAAAGGTTATCCAGAACATAGAAAAAAGTCCTGCCGTGATTATCAAATCGTGGGCGAGAGAGGCTAACGCACCGATTCCGAAAACGAAACGGTACCTTATTCCTATGTATATGAGCAAGAGTATAACCACTATTATCGCAGCCCACATTGAAGATTGCCTTAAACTTGCTGCGGCGTAACCGCTGACGGTCTGAAATGATTCGAATTTTACGTTCAAATTGTCCTTGGCGGCAACACTTTGAACTGCCGAGTATAATTTTTCCTTTTGAGCCGCGTTGTAAAATTGCTTAACCGTTAGATCGAAAAGAGATCTTGTATTCGCATTGGCTCCCGTTATGGATGTCATTTTAACTATACTCGCATTTGCAAATGCCGGATCTGCCTGTGAAAAGATTTTTCTGACATCTCCAACCTGCAAATCAGTTTTGTTGAAAGAGGCCGTTATCATCGTTCCTCCGGCAAAGTCAACTCCGAAATTGAATCCTTTTACAAGTATAAAAACTATGGAAAGTGCTATTACAGTTAAAGATATGCCAATGAAGATGTACCTCGGCCCAACAAAGTTTATCATCTTTCTCATTTTTTATTTCCTCCCTTTTTTTGTTCAGGATTTACGTTTTTTTGGACGGGATTAACAGATTGAACCTGTCCGGCATTTGACGCTGGGAGGTATTTATTCTTAATGAATGGTGAAAAGTAATCCATGAAAACCCTTGAAAAAACAAGAGAGGTAAAGATCGTACCAAGTATACCTATTGTAAGTGTTACAGCAAACCCTTTTATTGATCCTGTTCCGAAATAGTAAAGCACGAAGGCGACTATAAGCGTGGAAATATTTGCATCTAATATAACGGCCGTTGATCTTGTAAAACCTGCCGTTATAGCGGCCTTTGGGGTTTTCCCGGTTCTCATTTCTTCCTTTATTCTCTCAAAGATTATGACATTACCGTCAACTGTTATGCCTATCGTCAGTATAACACCCGCTATACCCGGAAGAGTCAAAATACTGTGTGTTAGTGCGAGCATTCCAAGTATGAAGAGAGAATTGTAAATAAGGGCTAAGTCGGCAACCAATCCTATCAGCGGGCCATAGTAAATGAGCATGTAAGCAAGCACTATGGCTATTCCTATAAGACCAACAATGATACTTGTGTGTATAACATCACTACCAAGAGTCGGTCCTATCGTCCGCTCCTCGGACAGATTGAGGGTTACAGGCAAATTACCGCTACGAATAAGGGCCGCAAGATCCTGAGCCTGCTTGAATGTGAAGTTTCCAGTTATCTGGGCACGTCCACCTTGAATCGGCTGCTGGACTATAGGCGCGCTTAAGACGTAATTATCTAACACTATTGCAAGCGGCTTTCCTACAAGAGCCTGCGTTATCTGGTAAAAATCCTGGGCACCCTTTGCATTGAATGAAAGATCTATTTCCCATCCACCAGTCGATGTGTTGATGGCCGCATTGGCATTTGAGACCTCGCTACCATTCAATTGCAAAGTGCCGGCTCCAACCTGAATATTTCTATTGACAAGGTACCATGTATTTGGGGGAACACTCGGATCTTTAGACAAAAGCCATTCCGCTCCGGCATACTGTAGTCCTATCTTCGGAGCAGGTTTGACAGGCGACTGAACTGTGTCGAGGACCTGCGCAAAATACAATTCTCCTCTTTGGCCAATCAGATTCTCGGCTTGCTGGGGATTATCTATGCCAGGAATTTCAACTCTTATACCGTTGTTACCAAGTGTTGAGACATTGGCCTCGGTATAGTTGGCATCATCAAGCCTTCTTCTTAAAATAGTTACAACCTGATTTGCAGTATCGGGAGTGATATTGCCTGAGAAAGTGTACTCAAGCAAGGATCCACCTTTTATATCCAAACCAAGAGGTATATTGCCAAACAACCCCGTGTTAGAGGGGTTCATCGGATAGAAGAGAAAAAACATGACAACGAATAAAACGATTAAAACAACCGTTATTCTTATTGTACTATGCCTCATCACGAAGGCCTAAGGCCTTTCACCTCCACTCATTTGCTTTCTGAATTCTTTGATTCATAAGAATCTTTTAACTCGTCTTTGTTTCCATTTTTTGAGTCTTCGGCTTTAGAGTCATCTGTCCCCTCGCTCTTTATGACAGATGATATGGCGCGCTTCGTGACTTCCATTTCTGTATTTCCGGTTCTTATTTTGACTGTATTGTTCTTGATATCCGTTACTTTCCCGATAACTCCCCCTATTGTAACGACCGTATCTCCCCTTTTGAGATTGCCCATCATCTTCTCAAAAGTTTTGTTTTGCCTTCTTTGAGGGAAGATAAGCAAAAAATAGAAGATCGCAACGATGACAACAAGCCATATTATCATCGTTAATATGCCCGCATCTCCACCTCCGCTTGCCGCAGGTGCTGTGGATTGAGGGGCAGTTGAACCCGGTGCTGCTGCCAGTACGATTTTGTCTAACACTTAAATTATTCCTCCCTTCAATTAATCAATTTCTATGAATATTCAAAATCCTTCTTGCTTCATCAGGTGTTGCAATTTCGCGACCAATACTTTTCGCGATTTTAACAACATTTTCAACAAGTTCGGCGTTGGATTTTGCAAGAACTCCCTTTGAAATGTATATGTTATCCTCGAGACCGACCCTTACATTGCCTCCTATGGCAATTGCGATGGCGGCCATCTCGAATTCATGCTTTCCAATTCCAGCAACTGTCCACGTTGCATCGGAAGGTATCGAGTCTGCCATTCTTACAAGATTTCTCACGTCTGCCGGACATGCCCCGGGAACTCCGAGGACAAAGTCAAAGTGAAGATGGCCATTTATTATGCCTTCTTTGACTACTCTTAAAGCGTTTGAAATATGTCCTAACTCAAAGCATTCAAATTCAGGCATTACGTTCACTTCGGCCATCTTCGAAGCAAAGTGCCTTATGAGAGGCATATCATTTACAAAGATATCGTCGCCGAAATTCGTTGTTCCCGTGTCCAAAGAAGCCATCTCGGTTCCGGAATATATAGACTGAAGCCTTTCTTCTGCGCTCATTCCAACGGCTCCACCCGTTGAAACTTGAATGATGAGATCCGGTGCTTTTTCTCTTATCAGGCCTATAACCTTTTTGAATACGTTCACGTCCTGGGTAGGTTTGCCATCTTCATCTCTGACATGAAGATGGACTATCGAAGCCCCCGCCTTGTACGATAAGAAGGCTTCATTTGCTATCTCTTCGGGAGTCAGGGGAATGTAAGGTGTTTGTGCTCTTGTAACTTCGGCACCACAAATGGCCGCAGTTATTATGAGTTTATCCATTATACCTTCCTTACCTTTCTTTGCCTCTCCTGTGGCACAACGCACGTTCCACTTGCCTTAGCGACAAGAACCGGCTTTTCAAGTATATCACATCCACCAGCATCGTCCACAGGGGCGATGACCTTGTAAGCCTCAAAATACATCTTTCTTGATGTTTTCCCGAATTCAGTTATCTTGCCGTAAACCTCGATGTAATCACCGGCATGAACTGGAGCAAGGAACTCTACCATATCATAGGCTCTAAATAAACCTTCGTCCCCATCTGAATTTATAAGTAATTCCGTTGCCGCATCTCCAAAAAATTGCATTATCTTTGCGCCATCAACGAGCCCACCGGCGTAATGCACGTCTGACTGGGATATTCTTACCCTTATCATTGGCTTTGTCCAGTCTTCGTAAGCCATCTCACTCACCAAAGGAAGTCTGACTTTTATCTTTTATCTCTTTTGAAATTTTGGAGATAAAATCATCAATTTTGAGATCGCCAAGATCTTTTCCGCTTCTTAATCTCACGGCAACGCTTCCTGTCTCGACCTCTCTGTCTCCAATTACAAGCATGTAAGGAACTTTTTGGATCTGGGCCTCTCTTATCTTGTAATTTATCTTCCTTGGCTTATCGTCAAGAATCGTCCTTATTTCTTTTTCGTCTAACATCTGCGCAATTTTTTTCGCGTATTCCGCATGCTTGTCAGATATGGGAAGAACAGCAACCTGAACCGGAGAAATCCATACAGGAAAAGCGCCGGCATAATGCTCTATCAGTATCCCTATAAATCTCTCGATGGATCCGTATATAACTCTGTGGATCATAACGGGTCTGTGATCCATGTTATCAGAACCTGTGTAAGAAATTCCGAAGCGTTCTGGCATCAAAAAGTCGAGTTGAATCGTTGCGCACTGCCATGTCCTTCCTATCGAGTCTTTGACGTGAAAGTCTATCTTCGGGCCGTAAAATGCCCCATCGCCTTCGTTAACCTGATATGGAAGTCCAACATGCTCGAGTGCGGCGCGAAGGGCATTTGTGGATTTTTCCCATATCTCGTCAGATCCCATGGAATTCTCAGGCCTTGTCGATAGTTCGACCTTGTAAGGAAATCCAAAAAGTTTGTACGTTTTGTCTATTAAAGAAATAACGCCCTTTATTTCGTCTTCTATTTGATCTTCCGTGCAGAAAATATGGGCATCATCCTGCGTAAAAGCGCGAGTCCTGAAAAGGCCATGAACCACACCGCTTCTTTCGTAACGGTGGACAGTTCCGAGTTCGCACATTCTCAAAGGGAGATCTTTGTAACTTTTAGTCTGGGATTTGTATATCATTATATGGCCTGGACAGTTCATCGGCTTTATCGCATACATCTGGTTTTCTTTTTCAGTAAAGTACATATTCTCTTTGTAATGATCCCAGTGGCCAGACTGTCTCCATAGACTTTCATTCATGACCATTGGCGTGACGACCTCAACATAACCGGCCTTTTTGTGTTCTTCACGCCAGTACTTCTCGAGTTCCCGCCTTATGATGGTACCCTTGGGATGGAAAAATACCATGCCGGGGGCGACATCCGGGTGGATGGAAAAAAGATCGAGTTGAGGGCCGAGCTTTCTATGATCTCTTTTTTCTGCTTCCTCCATCATTTTCAAATAACCTTCGAGATCTTCCTTTTTGTAAAAGGCTGTCCCGTAGATCCTTTGGAGCATTTTGTTCTTCTCATCGCCACGCCAGTAAGCGCCGGCCACATTTAGAAGTTTGAAATACTTTACCTTTCCGGTCGATGGCATATGAGGCCCCCTGCAAAGATCGACAAATTCACCCTGTCTGTAAAGCGTGACACTGTCTTCGTTGAGATCCTTTATTATTTCAACCTTGTACGGCTGATCTTTGGATTTAAAATAATCGATGGCCTCTTTGGAAGGCATGGAGAATTTTTCCAGCGGGAGATCCTCTTTTATTATTTTTTTCATTTCTTCTTCTATCTTTTTCAGTTCATCTTCATTAAGAGGCACATCCACATCAACATCGTAGTAAAAGCCATTTTCTATTGTTGGTCCTATGGCAAATTTTGCGTTTTTGTAAATCCTTTGAATTGCCTGGGCCATTATGTGGCTCATTGTGTGCCTGTAAAGTTCTCCAGCCCTCGGATCCTCCGCTGTAAAGAGTTCTACCTTGTCTTCAGGCTTTACCGTGTAAAATAAATCCACAATCTCCTTTCCGACAACTCCGCCGACAATCTTTGAATCAAGATTTAGCGCTTTTATCAAATCCTTAATCGTGCCTTCATGAACATCGTAAGACTTTCCGTTAAAGATCAATTTGGCCAATTAGTCCACCCTCTTAAACAACTTTTGAATTATTATACCATACCCGACAAAATTAAAATTTAGTGCGCACATATAATTTAGAAACTGAATTATCGCTACGAAAAGAATTGGTATGCCCGTAGCATGTAAAATTCAATTGGCAAATCTCAGCTGACTTGTCAATTATCAATTGGAAATGGTTTTAAAGTACTTCAAAATTCCGTTGTCGTACACAAGCGCTTCTTTCCATATGTTAACAGGATTTTCAAGCCATTTTTCCCTTGCAGGATTTGACATGAAAAACGGTTCTATTAAAACGGCTGGAACCTGCGCATACCTTAAAACGTAATACTCTTCCTGGATTAGATCTCCGCTTACACCTGTAAAATTCTCGAAAGCCTCAAGAATGATTTTGGCAGCAAGTTCTGAGGTATCGGTCGTGCTCCAGTAAAAGGCCTGGGGTCTATCTATATCTGGAGCCCCTTCTATCGAATTGTGATGCATGCACAGAAAAAGATCGGCATGGAGATTGTTGGCAAGCGCTATCCTCGATTGAAGGGAGACGTACACGTCCGTGGCCCTTGTAAGGTATACCGAAGCACCCTGAACCTTCAATATACTCGCGAGATCGAGCGCAACCTGCAAATTTATTGTTTTTTCAAGCAATCCTGTCGGCCCTATTGCTCCTGTATCCTCGCCACCGTGACCGGGATCGAGAACTATTATCTTTCCTTTCAGTACGTTCATAAATGTTGCGTTTGGAGTAACATCTGCCATGATTATGGCAGAAAGTGAAAGACTTAATACTACAAAAAGGATGAGAATCTTTCTCATGACGCGCCTCCAGAAAATTTAAACGGATTTATACATTCTGTAAAGAGAAAAATTAGGAGCGAATTTGAAGATCGCGAATGATTTTGGCGGCAGTTCAAAATCTATCTCGGAGACTCTCGAGATCGCCTCGCCTTCACCGAAGATCTTTTCGAGTCTAACGTGATGCATGAAATACGCGAAAGGAATGGGTGTCTTTTCAATTACTTTAGAATCAGAAAAGTTGGCGAAGAAAAAGAGCGTATCTTTTGGATCCCTTGTGTATCTGCCAAATCCGGCGATGAAAGGATTTTGAAAATCGATTTTTAGGTACTTACCACCGTTAAGGGCCTTTTCACGGCGTCTTATCTCGAACGCTTTGATTACGAATTCTCTGAACTCCCAGTCCCATCTTCCTTGATCCCAAATCATCGGCCTTCTGTTGTCGGGATCGCCATCGCCGTACATTCCGTTTTCTTCTCCATAATAGAGGAAGGGATTGCCGGGGTAAGCGATCTGGAAGGCGATTGCCATTTTTTTAAAGGCCCTGTCCTTTATAAGTGAATTCATTCTCGGCGTGTCATGAGATGAGATCATATTCCACGATTTGCAAAGTTTTTCTCCGCTTTCCTCTACCATTCTGTCAAGACCATGTTTTAAGGTTGAAACGGTAAAATTGCCATTGATGGTGTTTAAAAGCAGTGTGGAAAAATAATAATTCATAACTCCGTCTAATGATCTTAGCCACTCGTCGGGATAACCGCTCACCTCTCCTACGACAAACGAGTCTGATTTTACGGATTTGGCGCTTTCGACGATCAGAGAATTTATCTTGTGGCCAAGATCGTGAGCACAATCAAGCCTCCATCCATCTGCGCCTATCATCAAGTAACGCTTGACGACGGAATCTTCGCCCGTAAAGAGTATGTGTTTAAGTTCTTCATTTTCAAGGTTAAGTTCGGGAAGCAGTTTTATGTCTAACCACGCCCTGAAATCATCCGGCCATTTTCTGAATTCAAAAAAATCCCTGTACGGAGAGTTCGGATCGTTGTAGGCTCCGCCATTTCCATATTTTTTTGATTTGTTAAACCACACGCTGTCAACACCGACATGGTTAAAGACTCCGTCGAGAATAACCCTTATCTCTCTTTTGTGAGATTCTTCGAATAATTTAGCAAGGGTGTTTTCATCTCCAAATTGTGGATCCACGACAAAATTATGGGTATCATATTTGTGATTCGTCGAGGCCAAAAAGATAGGCGTCAGGTATATCACGTTGACTCCCAGGGACTTTACGTAATCAAGACTGTCTATTATTCCATCTAAATCCCCGCCAAAAAACTCGAGCCCGTGGCTTTCCCGTCTCGGCATTTCATCCCAGTTTCTAATAATTCCTCCGTCTCGGCTGTAGAGCCCTTCTTTAACCTTTTTCTCAAAATTCTTTCCTCTTTTGAACCTATCAACGAATATTTGATAGACTATCTGCGACTCCTGCCAGTTTATTGCCACCACTCCCTTCGATGAATTCAAATCTCAGTATATCCAGGATTTATCACGGTTCACATCTACCTTAATACGATCCCCAATTTTCTTTGAATTGTTCTTTAAATATGCCGTTATTTCGGTATTGTCCTTTTTTAGATGAAACAAAGAGTATCTGGCATTTACCGGATCTATCGAAATTATCTCAAACTCCGTACCATTGCCGGACTCGTATACCGCGTCCGGTCTGAATGCAAGGATTTTACCGGATGGTGCGTCGAAAAGATCCGAAACGGTATTTAGGCCAAGGGGCGAGGTAAGAATCGCGGCATCAAGGGTTCGAGGATTGTTATACACGTTCATGGAAAGATCGTCCTGGACTATCTTTCCATCTATCATGATTATCATGCGGTTGGAAATGGCAAGAGCGTCGAGTACATCGGAGACAACCAAAATGTAAGTTTTGCCAAGGCTCAAAAGATTCTTTTTTAGATCTGCCCTAACGAATTGTTTTTGATATGCGTCTAACCTTGAAAATGGCTCATCTAACATCAATATGTCAAACTCTCTTACCGTCTCTCTCGCAAAGGCTGTTGCCTGCTTTAACCCTTCTGGAAGATTTTTTGGCATAAAAGAAAGGCTTTCCTCGAGTCCTCCATCGATCTCTCGTGCCCTTTTTTTGACCCTTCCGTTTATTTCATCATTTTTTACCTTTTTTACGGTCAGAGGAAAGGATATATTCTTAAAAGTGTTCATATGGGGAAAAAGCGCGTACTCTTGAAACATCATAGCCATGCGCCTTAAGTGTGGCTGGAAATGAGACATATCCACTCCATTTAAGATTACGGATCCCGTCGATGGTATCAATCCGCAAATGGCCCTCAAAAGTGTCGATTTTCCTGATCCGGAAGGACCTAAGATGGCAAGAACATCTCCTTTTTCGATCGAAAAACTTACAGGTCCCAATCTAAAAGTTCCGATCTTTGCCTCAAGTTCCCTAATTTCAAGGTACATATTTTCCTTCCCCCCACTTTCTTACAAAATCCAAAAATTCACCCTCCAAATTAGACATTATTCTCTCTTTTTTTCTTATCATGAAAAAGTTTCTTTCTATTTTCAAGTTTTCAATCTTCAGTACAATTATAGACCCATTTTTCTCATCCTCTTCGTAGATGAGTTTCGAAAGAAATCCAATTCCGGCACCATTCTTTATCATGTATTTTATCGCTTCATTGCTTGATAAGGTAATGGCAACATTTGGCGTTATCCCGAGAGACTCGAATTTGTATTCTACCAATTTCCTTGTGCCGGATCCTTTCTCGCGCAGGATCAATGGAAGAGAGTTTAAATCTTCGATCTCCATTTTGGAAGGAAGGGGAAAACTGGGAGAAGAGATGAGGTTCATTTCATCCATGTAGAACTTTTCGCTCTCTAAAGACTTATGAAAGAAAGGTATCTCCACGAATCCTAACGATATCTCTTCATCCAAAATCTCTTCCACCACATCCGAAGTGTTTTGTATGTCAACTGAAAAATTGACGTTATGGACTCTTAAAAAATCTACCATTATCTTCGGAAGAAGGTAATCGCCTATTGTCTTGCTTGCTCCTATCTTGAGCGTGGTTCCGATATTCTTTTGCAGGTTCGTTATTCTGTCGATCGTTTCATCGAAAACCCTTGAAAGACTTTCGAGTTCTTTGTATATTAAAAATCCCTCTTCGGTTAATTTGAGAATATTACCTCCCTGGATCCTTTCAAACAACTTCACATTCAGTTTTTCTTCCATGTTCTTTATGTGCTGGGAAATTGCCGGCTGGCTTATAAAAAGATTTTTTGAGGCACCCGTTATACTTCCTGTATTTACAACTTCGAGAAATACCTTTATTTCATTTATATTTATCATTTTTTATCTCTCTGAGATTGTCCGGCAAAAGGGCATAGAGAGCCGGCTCTTTCTCGCACATTGACTGGAGCACATCGATGAGATCTTTGTTTTCAGAAGCCTTGGCAGCGATTGCCATAAAGATATCTTTATCATCTGAATATGAAAGTGCAACCGCAACGTCAAAGATCATATCCTGTGAAGGCTCATTTTCAAGTTCATAAAGTAAATACTTTTCCGAGTCTTTAAAGCCCATCCTCGCAAGTGAACCATGAACTATTATGGCTTCTTCTTCCGTTTCGACAAGATTTAACAGCCTTTTTAGGTATTCAATTCCTCCCTTGCAATTCTTCTCACCTATTATGTCTGCCAAATAAAAGATGCCGGGATTCTTATCCTCTTTTTTCATCTCTGAATCTAATCTTTTTATGATTTGATCGCAACAATCGAGTTCTAAAAGCGCGTCTGTAACTATATCGGCCATCTGCGCATCTCCTTCAAAAAGCAAATCTATCAATGCCGGAATGGCCTTATCACCTTTCTCTTCAACAATCCTGTTTATTAACCGATCTCTTTCGCTCAATTTCTTTTACTCCTATTTTAAAAGTTAGCGCTTTAAAAGATATTGCTATGTCTACATCTTCGATCTCCACATTTTCTATTTTTAACTTCACCGGCGCGAAATTGAGTATTCCCTTCACACCGGATTCAACAAGCATTTCTGCAACGTTCCTTGCCTCTGAAGAAGGCACGGCGATGACTCCTATTTCTATATTTAGATCCCTTACCTTCTCTTTAAGTTCCTCTATCGAGTAGACCGAAATCGATCTTGTGCCTATTTTTTTTCCTATCTTGGAAGGGTTCCTATCAAAGAAGGCGATTATTCTGTATCCTTCCTTGAAAAACTCCGTGTGATTTGCAAGTGCCGTACCTATATTTCCAGCGCCTACAATGCATACGTTCCATGTTTTGTTTATGCTCAAGAGGTTTTCCAAAGAAAGTTTCAATTCCTTAAGTTCATATCCAGTGCCTCTTTTGCCAAATTCTCCGAAGTAGGAAAGATCCTTTCTTATCTGGCTCGGCTTGAGGGCAAGCCTTTCGCCGAGTTCCTGAGATGAGGTCACCTCTTTTCCCTCTGAAAGCAAGGAAACGACACATCTATGGTAAAGCGCCAATCTTTTGGATACCGGATTTGGAACTTTCATGTTTTCCACCTTAAACCACTATGTTAACAACATTTTTGGCGACAAAGACCTTTTGAGGAGTCTTTCCGTTCAGCAAAGTCTTTATCTTTTCATTATCGATCGCTATTTTTTTCAACTCTTCTTCTGACAGATTTGCGCTTACCGTCTCCTTTGCCCTTAACTTTCCGTTGATCATTATGACTATTTCCACCTTTCTCGGCAGAATCGCGTGTTCGTCATAAGATGGCCATTCGGCATTCGCGACAAACGACTTTTCGCCCATTCTTTCCCATAATTCTTCCGCTATATGGGGGGCGAAAGGTGAAAGGGCTGGAACGAATTTATGCGCAAATTCATCGATCAATTCAACATTTATCTTTTCTTTTGCCGTTGATTTGACATAATCGTTGAATAGATTAACGAGTTCCATGAATCCACTTACGACCGTGTTAAATCTGAAATCCCCTTCTATGTCATTTGTTATTTTTTTAAGAATTGAATGAAGTTTCCTTCTTATTTCGTACTCCTCGTCATTTAATGGCCTTCCTGATTTTTTCATATTCATAAGAGGTATGATCTCTTCAAAGAGATTCCACAGTCTTGAGACAAACCTTGAAACGCCTTCAATTCCGGAATCAAGCCATTCGGCATCTTTTTCGGGAGGGCCCATAAAAAGTATGTAAAGCCTTAGAGTGTCCGCACCGTATTTTTCCACCATGTCATCGGGCGAGACAACGTTGCCTTTGGATTTGGACATCTTGGCCCCGTCTTTGTATATCATTCCCTGGGTAAAAAGATTTTTAAAAGGTTCGTCGAAGGACAGATAACCGCCATCTCTTAAAACCTTCGTTATAAAGCGGGAATACAAAAGATGTAAAATCGCATGTTCCACGCCGCCTATGTACTGATCTACCGGTAACCATTCATCCACATCTGACTTTACAAAAGGTCGATCCTTTTCGTGCGGATTTACATATCTTAAGTAGTACCATGAAGAATCGACGAATGTATCCATAGTGTCGCTCTCTCTTATCGCCGGTCCTCCGCACTTCGGGCATGTTGTGTGCAGAAACTTTTCATCGTAAGAGAGTGGGGACCTCCCGGTCGGATCGAATTTAACGTCCCGCGGTAATTTGACTGGCAGATCTTTTTCCGGAACGGGGACAATTCCGCATTTTTCGCAGTAAACGATGGGAATAGGGGCTCCCCAGTATCTCTGGCGGGATATTAACCAGTCGCGCAATTTGTAATTGACAGATCTTCTCCCAATTCCGTTTTTTTCGAGATAATCGATTATTCTCACAATAGCCTCATCATTTTTCATACCAGTGAAAGGTCCAGAATTTTCAAGAAGGCCGTTTCCATCGTAAGGAAGTTCTCCGTCTGAGGAGACAACCCTTTCTATCGGAAGATCATATTTTTTTGCGAAGGCGTAATCTCTGAGATCATGGGCTGGAACCGCCATTATAGCACCTGTACCGTATTCGTAAAGGATGTAATTGGCAACGTATATTGGAACCTCTCTTCCGTTGACAGGGTTTATCGCATGGGTACCAAGGAAAACCCCTTCTTTTGGCGCGTCGGAGGAGAATCTTTCAAACCTGTTTTCTGAAAGATTTATCTTTGTCAAAAATTCATCAACTTCGTGCCTTCTTGATGGAATGGTAAGTTCGTCTATCAGAGGAGATTCAGGGGCGATGGCCATAAAGGTAACTCCCCATAAAGTATCGGGACGAGTGGTGAATATTTTAAGCGTCTTTCCGCTTTCTTTTATCTTGAAATCAACTTCCGCGCCGATACTTTTGCCTATCCAATTTCTCTGCATCGTCTTTACATTTTCAGGCCATCCCGTTAATTTATCTATGAAGGTATCGAGTTCCTCGGCGTAATTTGTTATTTTAAAATACCACTGTTCAAGTTGTTTTATGACAACTGGAGTGCCGCATCTTTCGCACTTTCCATCGACAACCTGCTCATTTGCGAGGACGGTTTTACATGAAGGGCACCAGTTAACAGGCCCGCTCTTTTTGTAAGCAAGGCCCTTTTCGTAAAGTTTAAGAAAGATCCACTGTGTCCATTTGTAATAATCTTCTTTGTAGGTTATCACTTCTCTGTCCCAGTCATAACTTATCCCTAATTTCTTTATCTGGCTTCTTATTTTATTTATATTCTCTCTTGTCCAGTCTTCGGGATGAATATTGCCATGGGCTATGGCCGCGTTTTCTGCGGGAAGACCAAAAGAATCGTAGCCAAAAGGATTCAAAACGTTGTAGCCACGCATCCTTTTGTATCTTGACACGACATCGCCGATGGTGTAATTCTTAACATGCCCAACATGGAGCGTTCCTGAAGGATATGGAAACATGACAAGAGAATAGTACTTGGGCTTTGTCGAATGGTTTGGAGTATGAAAGATGCCACTCTCTTCCCATTTATTTTGCCATTTAGCCTCTATTTTGTCAGGTTCGTACATTTAAACCTCCTTCACATCGAGTCTTTCAGTGTCTGACCACAAAGACTCTATATCGTAAAATTCTCTCGCCGCTTTTGTAAAAATGTTAACCACTATATCTCCCGCATCGACTATCATCCAGTTATGATCATCGCTTTTGTCATAAAAAATTATCTCGTGATTGTGGGATTTCAAAATTTGGAGCACTCTATCCCTTATAGATCTCATATTCACGCTTGAATTGGCCGTTGCTATTACAAAATAATCGGTTAGATAACTTAAGCCTTTCATCTTCAAAATCACAAGATCAGGATCTTCTTCCTTAAGAATCTCATCGCATATCTCTCTTAAAAGAGACAAAGATCTTTACCTCCCTACTCGACAGTAACACTCTTTGCAAGATTTCTCGGCATATCTATGTTAAGATTCCTATCATTGGCGATGTTGTAAGCAAAAAGTTGAAGGGATATTCCGACAACGAAAGGATAAAGGTAACTTTCGAGATCCGGAACGCGTATGACATCATTTACAAGAGAAGAAACCTTGCGATCCGAGGCGCTTACTATTGCTACAACCTGGGAATTCCTTGCCTTTGTCTCAAGCACATTTGAAATCATCTTGTCTTTCAACTCATCATCAACGACGATGGCCATGACAGGAAATTTTTCATCAAGCAAGGCTATCGGTCCGTGTTTTAATTCTCCGGCCTGATAACCAACGGCATTTGTATAGCTTATCTCCTTCAATTTTAGAGCGCCCTCTAACGCCGAAGGATAGTTTATTCCCCTTCCTATATACATGAAGTTGGTATATCCAACGTATTTGTCAGCAATTGATTTTATGGAATCTTCCTGCGTTAGAATAAAATTGTCAACGATCTCTGGCAACTTCATAAGATTTTTTACTATCTCGGGATGATTGCCTCCCATCAATTGATCCATATAAAGGGCAAAAAGATAAAGAACCGTTATCTGCCCTATGTACGCCTTTGTGGATGCAACACTTATCTCCGGACCTGCATTTATGTAAAGTGTCCTGTCTGCCTCCCTCGTAAGAGTTGATCCGACTACATTGGATATGGCAAGCACCCTCCCGCCGAGAGATCTGACAAGTCTCACACTCTCTAACGTGTCCGCCGTTTCTCCCGACTGGCTTATTGCGATGTTAAGCACCTTATCGTCTATAAAAATATTTCTGTATCTGAATTCTGAAGAAACCTCAACTTCAACGTCAAAAGGTCTTAGCTTTTCAAGAAAGTATTTGAAAACGAGTCCCGCGTGAAAACTCGTGCCACATGCTATCACATTTATTTTTCTGAGGTTTTTGATGTATTCGTTCCAGTCTTTGATCTCTTCGAAGAAGACTTTTTCATTTTTTATTCGTCCCATAAGGGCGTCGGAAATGACACGGGGCTCTTCGTGGATTTCTTTCATCATGAAATGCTTGTATCCACCCTTTTCGGCCGATTTTTCATCCCAGTTTATGTGGTAGAAATGATTTTCAACAGGTTTGCCAGAACTTTCAAAGATCTCGAATTTATTCCTTTTTAATCTCGCAATCTGACCATCTTCGAGAAAGACGACATCTCTGCTTACTGAAATCAAAGGTGTTACATCCGATGCACAATAGGTGCCATAATTATTTGCCGCAATGACAAGAGGGCTTTTCTTTCTTGCGAATATAACTTCGTCTTCGATATCCGCGTGTATAACGCCTATTGCGTAAGTTCCTTCTAAATCGAGAGTTGCAAGCCTGACGGCCTCGAAAAGATCTCCTCGAAAATACTTTTCTGTAAGGTGCGCTATGACCTCGGTATCTGTCTGCGAGACGAATGTGTGGCCTTCGGATGTCAACCTATCCCTTAGGGTGGCAAAATTCTCTATTATACCGTTATGGACTACGGCTATCTTTTTGGTACAGTCCATCTGTGGGTGGGCATTCACATCTGTGGGCATGCCGTGTGTTGCCCATCTTGTGTGCGCTATGCCGGCATTTATCTTTTCTTCTAACCTTCCATTCATTAAAGATCTAAGTGCGTCCACCTTGCCGGTTCTCTTTTCAACGACAAGATTTTTTGATTTCACGAAGGCTATACCGGCAGAATCATATCCTCTGTATTCGAGTTTTTTGAGACCGTTAACAAGATCTTCTACTTTTCCCTCTCCTATAAAGCCGTATATTCCACACATCTTAAACACTTCCCCGTATTATGTCGATGATTTTCTTGTCTATTCCAACTGCGGCAACATTCAAAGCGTTGAAAATGGCCTTAGAGTCCGAAGCGCCGTGCGCCTTAACGGCAATGCCGTTGACTCCGAGGAGAAATGCCCCGCTGTACTTTCTGTAGTCGAGAGATTCTTTGAATCTATCAAAAGTGCCCTTCATCAGAAGCGCACCTATTTTCTGAAATACATTGGAATTCTTTATCGATCTCTTTAGCATATCCGAGACAAAAAGCCCCACTCCCTCAGATGTCTTCAAGACTATATTACCACTAAAACCATCTGAAAGAACCACATCAACATCCCCGTAGAAGACATCCCTTCCCTCTACGTTTCCGCAGAAGGCTTCTCCGAATTTGTTTTTTAACAATGAATGGGCCTCTTTTAAAAGATCTGGCCCCTTTTCCTCCTCTGCGCCGACATTCAACAGGCCAACTTTCGGATTTTGCTTGTTCAGAATTCCTTTCGCATATGCAACCCCCATTATTCCGAGTTGGACATAATGCTGTGGCTTTAGAGAAAGGTTGGCACCGGCATCTATGAGGACCGTTCCGCCACTTTTAGACGGCATAACGGTTGCTATTGCCGGCCTCTCTATTCCTTCCAGCCTGCCGAGCAAAAAGGTCCCCAAAACAAGCAAAGCACCGGTATTCCCCGCACTCACAAACCCGTCTGCCTTTCCCTCTTTCACAAGTGCCGCGGCAACATTCATAGATGAGTCTTTTCTTTTTAGTATTTCAGTAGGTTTTGCACTCATTCCAAACCTTTCGGGCGCATTTACTATTTCTATTTTTGAATCTTTTGGAATAAGAGAAGATATTTTTTCCGCATCTCCAACAAGTGTGACCTTGTGTCCTGTTTTTTCAATGAACAAAAGCGCTCCCTTTACTTCTTCATAGGGAGCGTGATCTCCTCCGAATGCATCAAGCGCTATGTGCGCCAACGATGTCACTCCTTAACTTCAAGAACCTGTTTTCCGTTATAATACCCACATTTCATACAAACATGATGTGGCAGCATAGGTTCTCCACAATGCGGACATTTTGTGACGGTCACATGTTTGTCACGGTAATAGACAGATCTTCTTCTGTTTGTTCTTGTCAGAGAAGGCTTTTTCTTTGGAACGGCCATTTTCATTCTCCTTTCGATTCAAAAGATATCTTTTTTAAAGCGTAGAATGGAGAGTCAATTTTTTCATCTTCATATTCACATACGTGATCTGGATGTTCATTCAAATTAGTCCCGCAATGCGGACATAAACCCTTACAATCCGGCTTGCAAAGTACCTTCATTGGTATTTCAAGCAGTATTGACTCGATAATCCTGTCTGTAAGATCCAAAAATTCCATTGTTGGGTTGTAATAAAAAACGCCCACTTCATCCATAACTTCTTCGACTTCTTTGACTTTCGGATTCTCGACGTAGACCGCTTCTACTCTTCCGTTTATATCAACCTCAACCGGTTCAAGGCACCTGTCGCACGGATGAATTATTTGAGTTTTAACCTCTCCGCTGACATATACCCTTTGAGAAGAAAACTCTACTTCCAAGTCAATCTTTACAGGCCGGGAATAAGGATAAGATTCTCCTTCCAAATCCAGATCCGTCCATTGCTCTGTTTCGTTGATCTTTATCTTTTGTTCGTGCTTTAAAGTTTCAAGTTTTATTTTCAACATATCATTCACCTTGGCGTGCCCGGGGAGATTTGAACTCCCGATCTATAGATCCGCAGTCTATCGCTCTATCCAGCTGAGCTACGGGCACAACTGGCGGAGAGAGTGGGATTTGAACCCACGGTGGGAAAATCCCACGCTTGCCTTCGACCGCTCGGCCATCTCTCCAATTACTTTAGAAGTATATCACAAAAAATCCAATTGCTCAAGGGGTGTATGTGTAATATGTTGCTATCTTCTTTCCATCTTCATCATTAATGTGCCGCCGATTGATATCATTCCCAAACCAATCAGAATAAAAGCAGACGTGATAATGATAAAATCATTCATGTACATGGCTTCTATGCCGAGGGTGTATCTCAATCCCTGCGCAAAGTAAGAAATTGGCAGAATGCGGGATATTATTCTCATGTAGTCGGGCATTATAGAGTAAGGGAAAAAAACATCTGAGAAGAGCATCATCGTGACAGAAAGGATGGTCGTTATGTTAAGAACGGTCCATAGATCCCTCGAAATCATCGAAATCAAAAGTCCTATTCCGAGTGATAGAAAGATGCCACCCGAAACGAAGATTAAAAACATTGTCCAATTTACATTGTAAGATGTAGAAAAGATCCATTCCGAGAACAATATAGTCAATACAGATGCCAAAAGAGAAATAACAAGCCTTGCAAAGGCTAGAGAGAGAAAAAAAGCACCTCCGTTTATGGGAGTAACGGAAAGTCTCTTTAAAACCGCGTTTTGCCTGTAATTTCCAGCGATTATTGCCATTCCAAACATTCCCGCTATTGTTATGGAAATGGCTATGACTCCGGGAACTATAAAGCCTATGACGGTTAAACTACCGCTTTTTACGGATATGGATTTTATCTGTATGTAGTTTTTAACATTCGAAAGTCCGCTTATAATACTTCCGGCAATGACATTTTGAAGGATCTTTAAATAATTGTTGTACTGGCCGAAGGATTGATTGTATATGAATGTAAGTGAATTTTGATCAAAAATCGCTCCCATTTGCACATTTCCTGCAAGCAATAAGTGATTTAATGCCTCCTTGCTGTCTACAAATTCAAAATCTACACCGCTTCCCGAGGCCGCCTGCGTTATCATCTTTTCGAGCTCGGGAGAGGTTGTGAATGCCCCTATTTTAACGTTAACAGCCGTTTTGCTGCCGGAAAGACCTTCTATCACAAAGCCGAGTATGAACATCAAAACTATCGGCAAGAGAAAGAACATCAAAAGAGCCTGTCGATCTCGAAATAGCATGGCAAAAGATTTGTAAATCACCGCATCAGTCCTTCCATACTTTTTTTCCGTCAAATCTCAGGAAGATGGCATTAATCTTTGGATAATCATGATACCTGTCATTTGAAAGTATCCATGAATTTGTGCTCTTGGCAATCTCTATTATCAGTTCATCGGCTGGAGAATGAAATTTGACATCCGAATGTTTTTGAAATCTCTCTTCAAAAATCCGCCTTTGGGTACCCCTGAGATTGTATTCGAAATTCTCATCAAAGATTATTTTAAAAGGCCAAGGCGTTTCATGCATCTTTCCGATAAGACGAAAAGAAAGAAAGATGTTGTTTAGATCCGGATAAGGGCTTCCAACCATCGCTATGTTACTTCCATCGACGATGAGCAATGCTTTTGCATTTTTTGTTAGTGCTCCTCTTACGTAAGGATCTCTTATCGAATCCGCGACAAATTTTTTGTCTGAGGGAAGAAGGGAATTGTATATTTCCCGAAAGGTGTTAAATGTTGCCATATCTAAGGACAGAAAATCGACATTTTGAGTCATTTTGACAAGATCTTCTATTATGCCGTTATCGTTATAATTTCCCTTAAACGCAAAGACCAAGTAGAGATCGAGAAAATCATCGAAATAAGCCGAATTATCTTTTAAAAATTTCTTCCATCCTGCCATAAACGTTGCGTAATCTTTTGTGCTTATTCCTTCGATTTCTGCAAGTTTAATAGTGATTTCGTCCATTGGGAGATAATTTTTTGGATCCTTAATCATGGCTATTATGCCATTCGTTCTTCCGGAGATGTCATTTACCTCTGAAAGGGATCTTAACTTTGGATTTATCATCCCAAGCGCCTCTGAAATTTTATTCTTTGTCCATCCTTCTTTTCCATATCTTCTTATAACGCCCGCAAGGTGGAGGGCATCCTCTCCATCTTCGAGAAAGATCTTTTCTTTGTAAATATCGATAATCGTTTTCTTCATTCTAAAAGTGCATCGATAAATTCAGTTGCCTTGAAATCCTTTAGATCTTCTAAACCTTCCCCTATTCCTATGAGTTTGACAGGTATGTTGAGTTCTTTCTTTATAGAAAAGATCATTCCACCCTTTGCGGTCCCATCGAATTTTGTTAACACAATGCCGGTAACTCCCGTGCTCTGTCCAAAGATTTTCGCCTGCTGGATTGCGTTCTGTCCTATTGTCGAGTCCAAGACGAGGAGAACCTCCTGGGGCTGATCTGGTTTTAACTTCTTTATTATCTTATGAATTTTTTCAAGTTCTCTCATCAAATTGTCCTTTGTGTGGAGTCTTCCTGCCGTATCTATCAAAGCAACGTCTAATTTTTCGGATATGGCATGTGTGACCGTGTCATACACGACGGCTCCCGCATCTGCCCCCCACTGATGTGATATGACCGGAACCCCAACCCTTCTTCCCCATTCTTTTAACTGATCTATTGCCGCAGCCCTAAAGGTATCTCCTGCTCCGAGAACGACACGTTTCCCTTCTTTTTTAAATCTGAATGCAAGTTTACCTGCCGTTGTTGTCTTTCCTGATCCGTTAACTCCAACAAGAGTGTAGATGGTCGGTCCTTCACTTGCAAATGTTATGGATTCGTCGGGGCCCAAAAGTTCTAAGAGAACTTTTTTAAGAGCATCTATCGCATCCTTCTCTTTTGATTCTTTTACCCTTTCAACGATATAGTCGGATGTGGATACACCAACATCCGAAAGAAGAAGCAGTTCCATTATCTCTTCTATCTTTTCTTTGTCTAAATTTCCACCCTTTAGAATGGATAAGGCCTTTCCTAAAAATCCATTCTTTGTTTTCTCAAGACCTTTTTTGAATATGTCAAATATTCCCAAATTCATCACCGGGCTTATAAAATTCGAGTAATTCTTTGACCTTTTCGATTAGGTAATTCTTATCATCGATCTTGATCTTCAAAGGTTTATCCGAATTTCTCAATTTAAGTTCAACTTCGCCATTTTCAAGAGATTTGCCACATGTTATTCTCAGCGGTATCCCTACAAGATCCGCGTCTTTGAACTTGAATCCGGCCGAAACCTCTCTGTCATCTAAGATTACATCTATTCCATTCTTTTCAAGTAAATCATGAAGTTCATGCCCGATCCTCATCTGATCGCCAGAAACGTTGACAACCGTTATAACGACCTCAAAAGGCGCTATCGATCTCGGCCATATTATTCCTCGATCGTCGTGAAATTGTTCTACAACGGCGGCCATAGTTCTGCTTACTCCCCATCCATAGCAACCCATAATGTAGTACTTCTCATTTCCGTCTGAATCGACATAGGTAGCCGAAAGTTTCTCCGAATATTTTGTGCCGAGTTTGAAGACCTGGCCAACCTCTATGCCTTTTTTCATTTTCAAAGCATGGCCGCATTTTGGACATTTGTCTCCCTCAACGACCGTGCGTATATCTGCATATTCGTTTATTTTGAAGTCCCTTCCGTGATTTACGTTTATGTAGTGATACTCATTCTTAAGTCCGCCGACAATGTAATTGACAAGAGTCTTTACAGATCTGTCCGCTATTATTCTTACATTTACCCCAATGGGCCCTATATAGCCTATCTGTGTCGAAAATTTCTGGTAGACTTCCTCTCCCGTTGCAAGTCTTAAGGTCTGATCTCCGAGATAGGATTTCAATTTTGCGATGTTTATTTCAAGATCTCCTCTTATCATCGCCATGATATACCCGCTTCGTCCTACGAAGATCATAGACTTGACTATGCGCTTTTTGTCAACGTTTAAAAATTTCGAAAGTTCCTCTACGGTTCTGACATTGGGCGTCTCGACGAGCTTTAATGGCTTTTGATCCTCCTCGATTCTGAAATCATCATCTAAACATTCGGCCCTTTCTTGAGTTGCGGCATAACCGCAACTATCGCAAACAAGTATGTCAGATTCTCCGCTTTCGGCAAAGGCCGTGAACTCGTGGGAATTGCTTCCGCCTATGGCTCCGGTATCGGCTTCGACGGCAACGTATTTCAAATCCATCCTCTCGCATATTTTAGAATAAGCGTCGTACATGTCTTTGTAAGTTTTATCGAGAGATTCATAACTTGTGTGGAAACTATAGGCATCTTTCATTATGAACTCTCTTCCACGCAAAAGTCCGAAGCGTGGCCTTATCTCGTCCCTGTATTTCGTGTTTATCTGGTAGAAATTAACGGGAAGTTGCTTGTAAGATCTCAATTCGTCCTTGACAAGGGTCGTTATCATCTCTTCATGGGTTGGGCCGAGCGTGAATTCTCTATCATTTCTGTCTTTTAATTTCATCATTTCGGGACCGTAATCTTCCCATCGTCCTGTTATCTTCCATATTTCGGCAGGTTGCATTATAGGCATCAGAAGTTCCTGGGCTCCGGTTCTGTTCATCTCTTCCCTTACTATCTGTGTTATTTTTTGAAGCACCTTTGTGCCAAGTGGAAGGTAGGAAAAGATCCCCGAGGCGGATTTCCTTATGAATCCACCCCTTACCAACAGTTCGGCGCTTTTGATATCTGCATCGGACGGTACTTCTTTCAAAGTAGGCGCATAGAGTTTAGACCAGTACATATCTCCTCCTATATTTTATCGATTATTTTATCGATGATTTTATTCATAATTTCAAAATATTCTTTGTTATCATCTCGGGCAAGAGTTCCTTCATCTGTGCTTTTTTCGACCTCTATATCAAAGGGAATCTCTCCAAGTGCCCGCAATCCAAGGATTCTTTCAAGATCACCGGGATCTATCTTTCCAAAAGGATAAAGCCTGTTATGACAGTTGTCGCACACGAAATAGGCCATATTTTCAACGAATCCTGAAATTTTTATGCCGACCTGGTTGAAAAAGTCAACGGTTCTGACTGCATCCGCTATGGAAAGTTCGCCCGGCGTCGTGACTATAACGGCTCCATCCAGATCTAAATTTTGTTTTACGGTAAGTGCCGCATCTCCAGTACCGGGAGGGAGATCTATTATGAAATAATCGAGTTCTGGCCATTCTGTCATTTCCATCATCTCGACAATGGCTTTTGTGACCATCGCACCCTTCCATATAACAGGCGTTTCCTGATCTACAACGTATCCAAGAGACATAGAATAAATTCCATCCTTGAAGATGGGAATTAATTTGTTCCCCTCAACAGTCGCCTTCTCATCTATCGTGCCGAGCATTCTCGGTACATTCGGCCCATGGATGTCAGCATCCAAAATACCGACTTTGTATCCCTTCCTTTTCAAAGTTATGGCCATGGAAACGGCGATTGTGGTCTTTCCAACTCCTCCCTTTGCGCTTAAAACGGCTATTCTTTTTTTTGCACTTCGAACGAAGTGTTTTTGTTCTACAGTTGCCGAAGCAGGCTGGTCCTGGACTGTCGTCAGAACAAGCCTTATTCCAGACCCTCTGAAGGCTGATTTTATATCTTCAAGGATACGATTCCTGACATCCTCATTTTTTGTCGCAAGGTTCAGAAGGATTTTGACTTCTTCTCCATTTATCTCTATCGACTTGACTATTTTAAAGTCAACTATGCTTTTAGCGTAACCGGGATACCTTATCTTGGAAAGAGCCGATCTTATCTCTTCTTCTGTCATAGAACTCGCCTCTTTTGATATTTCATTTTTGATAATACTTCTTCTTTGAATTCCTTAAATTCTTTATTTATTATAGCAGCCTTTGATCTTTTCATCAAATCTGTTAAAAAATAAATGTTGTGGTAAGTCGCGAGGATCATCCCAGTTGACTCATTTCTTTTTATGAGATGATGAATGTATCCGCGCGAATAACTGCGGCATACCTCGCAATCGCACGATGGGTCAAGGGGGCCCTTGTCCTTTTCGTATATCGCGGCGCGAATGTTTATACGCCCTTGTGAGGTAAGTATTCCACCGTGTCTTGCCATTCTTGTAGGCAAGACGCAATCCATCATGTCTACCCCGCGCTCAACTGCCTCAAGCATTAAGAGAGGATCGCCAACTCCCATGAGATACCTTGGTCTATCTTCTGGCATAAGAGGAAGAACTACATCTAACATTTTTATCGTTGTATCGATGTCTTCTCCCACACTCAATCCACCAATTCCAAATCCATCGAATGGAAGGGATGTTATCTCGATTGTGCTTTCCCTTCGAGTTTCTTCAAAAAATCCTCCCTGAGTTATGCCAAAGAGCGCCTGATCCTTTCTTTTATGGGCAAGAATAGCCCTTTGCGCCCATTTAAAGGTTCTTTTCATCGATTTTTTCGTTGACTCAAGATCAGTTGGTGCGAGGCATTCATCGAGCACCATTGCTATATCCGAGCCTATAGTTTCCTGAATTTCAACTACCTTTTCCGGCGTGAATCTGTGGACCGTTCCGTCAAAAGGTGATTTAAAATCGGCACCATCGTCGTCAACCTTTATGTTTTTCGAAAGGCTAAAGATTTGGAAACCACCGCTGTCCGTAAGGACGGGAATATCCCATGAGGCAAAATCGTGTATTCCGCCGAATTCGCGAAGGATCTCGAGTCCAGGCTTTAGATAAAGGTGAAAGGCATTCGCAAGGACTATGGTAGCACCGGCCTTCTTTACGCAATCACGTGTGCACATTTTAATGGCGCCGTTAGTGCCCACGGGCATGAAAACAGGAGTCTCTACCGTACCCCTTTCGAGTATCAATTTTCCAGATCGTGCAGTTCCGTCTCTTCTGGTGGTTTCGAATCGCAAATTTTTTCACCCTTCCCATTTAAAAATTCATCAAAGGTCATTTTCAATTCCTCTTCATTATTTTTCAGTTTTATCGTTTTGAAAAAAATGTTAACTTCGGAGACGGTATATATCTTTTCTCCAAATTTAGCCGTGTCTCCTGTGTCCGGAATTCCTTTCAAAATTTCAAGATAAACGTCATTCTCGTATGCCAAGCAGCAAAGCAATCTTCCGCACACCCCGGAAATTTTTGACGGATTTATCAAAAGTTGCTGTGTTTTTGCGTATTTTAAGGTAATGCTCTTGAAATCCCTTTCGAATCTCGAACAGCACGTCTGCATTCCACACATTCCTATTCCACCAACTATCTTGGCGACATCTCTAACGCCTATTTGTCTTAGTTCTATTCTTGTTTTGAAGGTTGCGGCAAGATCTTTGACAAGGGCTCTGAAATCGATCCTTCCGTCTGCAGAGAAAAAGTAGATAAGTTTGGCTTTATCGAGGGTATACCTCGCGTAAAGCATTTTCATCGGAAGATCGTGCTCGAGGACCTTCTCTTTACCTATTTCAAAGGCTGCCGCAGCATCTTTTTGATTTGCAAGATCGTTTTCTATGTCTTCCTGCGTTGCAATCCTTAGAATCTTCTTTTCAGCCGTTCCTTCGTTGAAGATCTTTATGACAGTTCCTATCTCTATTCCAAAATCACTTTCTGCAACAACTTTTTGATTTATCTTTATTTCTCCGTCGAATTCAAAATGATAAATCTGCCCAAGTTTTTCAAAAGTTACTCCATATACCATAATCTATACCTTCTTTAAGATAGAAAAATTCAGCAAAAGCCAGAAAATATTCACATCCATATTCACATTTTCCCTTTTTATTCTCGAGAGTCTCTCGACGAATTCTCTAAGCGGTGCCTTCATCTTTATGTAATATGCGATATATGATTTTCTATTCAAACTTTTCCATAAATTAGTGTTGTGGAAGATGATCAGATCTTCTGATAGAATCAAAGATGCATCAAAAAGTATGGAAAGAGATCTATCCTTTGAGAGAAAATCATTCAGGCGATCGAAGTACGCGTTAATGTTTTTAAAATTCACAAGCAAAAGTACACGCTCAAAATCAGCCAAAAGCGCTCCTTTTTCCTTGAAAGATTCAAAATCCAATATATCTTTTTCCATCAGAGATATTATGTTCTTTATCTCTTCAGGCGCTTTTTTGTAAAGATCGACAAGTTCCGGATTGCTCTTTAAGAGATCTATTTCACGTGAATCATGAAGATTCAATGATTCGACAAACTCATCCATCCTGAAAAAGCCGGTGAAGATGAAAAACCTGCTTTTTAAGGTTGAAAAGATCGAATCGATGTTAGATGAAAAGGCAAGAAAAACGGCATAATCGGGAGGTTCTTCAACGATCTTCAACAAAGCCGAAGAGGCCTCCGGTGTTAAAAGCGACATCTCGTCGATTATTACATACTTTCTTGAGGCATTTGACGGAGGATACGAAAGAAATGATCTTATCTTTCTTACCGTGTCTATGCTTACGTATTCTTCCCTTTCCACCTCAAATGTGTCGTAATAAGGATTGGACTTTTCAACGATTTTAAACAAAGACGAAATTATCTCCCGCCTGTAGAGATCATTTTCTACCCTTATGAGAAATCGCGGTACAGAATCTCTTGTAAAAAAGGTCGAAAGATTTTTGACGAATTCATCCACGCTTTTCATCTGTAAAGATCCATTATAAGGCCATTTATCTCTCCTATTTTTGAAGCGAAATAAATGGTCGACTTTTCAGATTCAATGATTTTTTTAGAAAGTTCTTCGAGTTTTTTGTCTATTTCATCCACTATAAAGTAAAATCGCGTTTTTTTGTCCTCGAAATTTTTAACCTCTGAAAATCTGTAGAGGTGATTTTTTATGACGACCAAAAAAGCTCTTATCTTCTTTTTGTAGACATTCATATTTTCCTCGGTTGGAGATCTCGAAAGGGCATTTCCGCTTTCTATTATCTCTTCTATTATGATGTTAAGATCCTTTTCCTCTTCTTCATCGAGAAAATATCCAAAACTCTCATTTTTTAGTTTTTTGACATCTTTCGATCTTTTTGATTCTACAGGCTGGGCCCCTTCATCCGCAGGATTTATCCTCAATCCATCACCCCTTTTACTATCTTTTCTATCTTACCATCGTACGGTGGGAGTATAATCCCTCTTTCAGTAATGATCGCGTCTACAAGAGAAGCGTCCGTAACATCAAAGGCCGGATTGTACACACCAACACCTTCTGGAGCAATCCTGATTCCCTTTATTGAGGTTACTTCATCGTGCGATCTCTCCTCTATTGGAATCTCGCTTCCGTTTTTTATTTTCAAATCTATCGTTGAAATCGGTGCTACAACGTAAAATTTAACGTTGTGACGTTTGGCAAGAAGGGAAAGGGAATAAGTGCCAATTTTATTTGCAACGTCTCCATTCGCCGCTATTCTATCCGCGCCAACTATTACGGCATCAACCTTCCTTGTTTTCATTACCCATCCGGCCATATTATCACATATAAGCGTTGTCTTGACACCTAATTTCATTAATTCCCACGCCGTTAACCTTGAACCCTGAAGATACGGTCTTGTTTCGTCGACGTAAGCGTTTATGGTCTTCCCATGATCGAGTGCCGCATGGATCATTCCTATCGCAGTTCCATAATCAACCGTTGCAAGCGCGCCGGCATTACAGTGGGTTATCACGGTAGCGCTGGATGGCAAAAGAGTCTGACCATATTCGCCCATTTTTTTGTTAACGGCGATATCCTCATTTGCTATTCTCTCGGCCTCATCGTTGAGCGATTTAACAACGTAGGCAGGATCTCCTTTCAATGACAAGAATTTCGAGTGCATCCTTTCGAGAGCCCAGAAAAGATTGACAGCCGTGGGACGGGTTTTGGCGAGTTTTTCCTTTATTTTGTTCATCTTTTCTTCGCGAAGATCATCTTTGTTTTCGATTGCCCCTATGACGTATCCAAATGCGGCCGTCGCGCCTATTGCCGGCGCACCGCGTACAACCATATCCTTTATCGCTGCGGCCACGCAATCTGAACTTTCGCATTTCACGTATTCTTCTACCTGCGGAAGTTTCCTCTGATCTATAAGCGAAAGGGATCTTCCATCCCATTTCATAGTCAATGTGGAGATCAATTTATATTCACCTCTTTTACAAGATAATCGCATATCCATCCAAGAAATTCTTCATCTTTTTTATCAAATGGAGAAAGATAATGACTGTCTATATCGAGTTCTCCTATTATCTTTCCGTGTTTTATCAATGGAATGACTATCTCGCTTTTGACTGAAGGGCTACAGGAAAGGTAATTTTGTTCTTTTGAGACATCCTGGACAACGAAATTTTTCATTGTTTCTGCAGCCTGGCCGCATATCCCCTCTCCGAAAGCGATACGCGTATGTATTGTCGGCTCGCCAACATAAGGGCCGAGTTTCAACGTTCTACTTCCGTCAACAAGATAAAAGCCTACCCAGTTATAATATGGAACATTGTCGTAAAGATATCTGCAAATGCAAAGCAAATCTCCATTTTTACATGATTTCGAAAGTTCTTCCTTCATCTTTTCAAATTTTGACTTGTCAAAGTTCACATTTTCACCTTCAATTCGAGAATGGACTTAACATCATGAGTATGGCCTTTGACACTTACCTTTGGCCATACATGATCTATTTTTCCATCAGGATCTATCAAAAAAGTACTTCTTACAGTTCCGAGTGTTCCGTTGGCACCGTACATAGTTATAACCTTTCTTTCGGTATCGCTAAGCAACCTTATCTTTAACTGCCTTTTTTCCTCGAATTTTTTATGGCTTTCGACTGTATCGGCACTTATCCCGATAACTTCGGCGTTGAATTTTGACAACTCATCGAGGTGTTCTGTGAATGAGACTGCCTCTGCCGTGCATCCAGGAGTGTTGTCTTTGGGGTAAAAATAAAGTATCACCCACTTTCCCCTGAAATCCTTAAGACAGACTTTGTTGCCATTTTGATCTGGGAGGCAAAAATCCGGTGCCATTTCTCCAACCTTTAACATCTAAATCACCCTTTCAAAAAGAGAAACGATCTCAAAATGATGTGTCTGCGGAAAGAGATCCACTATTACCGCGTCTTTTATATTATACAATTTTTGTACTAATATGCTAACATCTCTTGAGAAGGTTGAAACATCACAAGAAACGTATATTAGCCTCTCTGGTTTGGCATCAAGAATATTTTTCATTGTTTCTCTGTCTATGCCACTTCTTGGAGGATCTACAACGATGGTAGAATATTCTCTTAGGCTAAGATCGCAGGTCTTCCCAACTTTGAAGTCAACATTTTTTATCTCGTTTAGTTTTGCGTTCTTTTTTGCCTCTATTATCGATGAAGGCGAACTTTCGATACCCGTGATCTTTTCAAATTTTTTTGCAAGTTGAAGTGAAAAAAATCCAACGCCGCAATAAAGATCGGCAAGGGTTTTACCTTCTTTAGCGTATTCCACAACCTGATCGGCTAAAACTTTTGCTCCCTCATAATTGACCTGAAAAAAAGATTTTGGAGGGATCCTGTAGACAATATTATTTATTTTTGCTTCAATGTATCCTCTTCCCTTCAAAATTTTTTGACGGCCGGAAAGCACTATTTTTGAGTCCGAAATCAAGGAAACTAACTCGTCCGCACTTGAATACGGTATTTTGACCATTTTTTTCGAAATAAAGATGGCCATACTCCTACCCATTCCTTCCCTCAAAACAAGGTGGGAGATGCTTCTCAAATCCTTTATTTCACGATTTATGACATTCAAAACATCTGAAATGATACTGCAATTCTCTATTTTGACGAATCGGTGGGAATTTCTTCCAAAAAATCCCGTTTGGCCGTTCACGACAACAAATTCAACCTTGTTTCTGTAATTGTATTCAGGAGTTGGGATTACCTTTGATGGAGACATTTCTATGCCGGCGTGTCGCATCTGATCTAAAAAAATCTCTTTTTTGTATTCTAATTGGATTTTGTAATCGAGATCCATCCATTCGCATCCACCGCAGGCGCCAAAATGTTCGCAGATAGCCTCTCGTCTGTACGGCGATGGTGAATTGATTCTTTCAACGGAGGCAATTACAAAGTCTTTTCCTTCTTTTTCCACTTTAACATCCACATCTTCGCCGGGATATGCACCGCGTATGAAATACACCTTTCCATCTTTCCTTGAAAGACCATATCCACCGGCAACCATCTTTTCAACGATCATAATGTGCCACCTACATTCAAAGAAATCGCACCACCAATTTTATCGTAAAGATTCTGCAATCGCAAGTTACCACTTAAAGCCAGAGATCCGAGATTCCAAAATATGGATGTGCCGACAGTCCATCCTCCGGTCCAGATCTGACTATTGAATTCTAACATTTTATTTGAAAAAGAAAGACTTACTGAAGGAGAGGTTGTCAAATTTATGCCTGCTGTGCCGGACAGGAGTGGTAATTCTAAGTTTGCGCTCAATATCGAGGAAGCGGCAGAAGAATAAACTGAAAGTCCTCCTGAAAGGATCGTTTCGTAAATCAAAAAAGTTGAATTGAGTCCCATGTTAAGAATTCCTTGAAAATTAGAAAAATACACATTCGTAAATGAAAGTCCTTCTGATTTTGAAACGTTGAGGCCAAATCCGTATGAATTCACGCTTGCCTGGACTGTGACGGGCGTCGAAATTTGTATCGCAGACCAGTTCGTGAAATTTGAAAGATTCTGACCCAGGATCACGCTAAAGTCATTATTGGAAAATGATTCGTAAGTCGTAACATTCGATGCAAAGATACTTATATTTCCCGAAAAATTTTTGTGCCTTAGGTAAAGATCAAAACCATTTTGATCGTCAAGTTCAAAAGATGTATCAACGAGAGATGATGAGGTTGAAATTGAGATCGAATTGCTGTCGAAAGAGAAAGAAATATTTCTGTTATTTACCCTTACGCCAAGTCCAGGACTTTGTGCGATGCCCATTGGATATCTAAAGCCTTCGGAAGTGTAACTAAGATCAAGATTAGAATCTGATAATTTCTTTCCGAATTCGATCTGAAAAGAGGGAATGGTATCGAAATTGAATGATGTTCTAATTCTCTCATTTCCGACTGCATCAAGCGATGCAAAGAACTGGTTCGAAGGCGTTGAAAAGATCGTCGAGGTTATCGCACTTAAAGAATATCCATCGTAGGCCGAATTTACCTCTGTCGAAAGGAGGTATGCGTTACCATTTTCTAAGGCGCTTTGGTATTTAACTGTGAAGGTTTGGGGAAAGGAGAGATCGAGAAAATAAATTGTTCCCGTTGTATAGTCAACAGAATAAAGTGATGGCTCCATAGGATAACCGTTAAGGTAGATTGAAAGACTGCCATAGACCATAGGGGTAAGGGTTACAGAAGGGTTAAACGGAGACACTTTTACATCCACGATCACAGTCCTGCCAATCAATTGTCCGAATGAAAAATACGGCAATTTGATTCCAAAGATAGGAAGGTTATTTCCGTAAATTGACGATGTTGTATTTCCAATTTGAAGATCTAAAGGAATGTAATAGAGTGTGAGCCATTTGGTATTTGTTCCTATTGATGAAGAAATGTAGAGACCGTCCTCTATCTCTCCGTTTACGAGAATTTGAAATTGCTGGTTAAAGATTGGGCCGGTGTAGTAATAATTTCCAAAACCGCAGGAAAGGCCAAAACTTCCATTTATTTGAATTTGAACTCCAAAGGCCGCACAACTAAGTGCCAAAAATAGAGCCGGCGCCAATTTTACGACCATTTTTGGCCTCTGAAAAACTCATGATTTTCTTTGATTGGAATTGAATGTGAGAAAGTATTATCGAATTATCTCCACATCCAATTATGCCTTTTGAATTTATCTTTATTATCTCACCCGGCTTGCCAGCAAGGTCTATTATTCCCCCAAAGCCGAAAAGTTTGACCATCTCTCCATTCAAAGTTGTTCTTGCTCCCGGTTTTGAATCAAGGGCTCTTATCAAATTTCCGATTTTCAAGGCGGGAAGGTTCCAGTCTATGATCGTCTCATCCGCTGTTATTTTGGCCGCATAAGAGGGAGTGCCTTCCTGATCCTTTAGTTCTATCTTCTGAAGTTTTACAAAATCAGTTATCATCTTTGCACCCAGGAGACTGAGTTTTTTGCTTAAAGTATCAAAGGTATCGAACGGATCTACCTCTATTCTTTCAATCATTGCTATCTTGCCTGTATCGAGTCCCCTGTCTATTTTGAAGATCGTTATCCCGCTCTCATTCGCGCCATCAAGGAGAGTCCTCTGTATCGGAGCAGCCCCCCTGTATTTTGGCAGTAAAGAGGCATGGATGTTGAAAAAACCTTGAGGAACGGCCTCTAACAACTTAGGCTTTAATATCTGCCCGAAGGCTACAACTATTCCAACATCGATCTTCATCTCTTTGAGGACATTTATGAAATTTTCATCATTCACATTTTGTACCTCTCTGAGGTTCAAATTATTCATCCGGGCAAAAGACGAAACCGGCGTAGGGGTTAAAAGTTTATTTCTACCAGCGGGACGCGGTATTTGAGTTACAACCAGTTCAACTTTAGAAGTGTTTAGAAGTGCTTCGAGGATTGGAATTGCGAAGTCAGAAGATCCGAAAAATGCTATTTTTTCAAACACTCTTCGTCTCCTGTGAAAGTCTCTTTTTAAGTATTTCTTCTCCTTTTTCTTTTATTTCGTCAAGTTGAGGTTTAAGAGTCCTTCTTTTTATAAGGCTAAGGTGATCGATGAAAAGTTTGCCATTAAGATGATCGAATTCGTGCTGGAAGACACGCGCTTCATACCCTTCAAGATCTCTTGCATACTCGTTGCCGTACTGATCCGTGTATTTGACCTTTATCTTGACAGATCTTGGAACCTCTTCGTAGATATCCGGGATGCTAAGACATCCTTCCTGTCCCAATTCTATCTCTCGAGACTTTTCTATTATTTGTGGATTAACGACGATATTTAACTTTTCGCCTATATCGTAAACAAAGAATCTTTTTGAAATGCCAACTTGCGGGGCAGCAAGCCCCACCCCGTCTTGGGTGTACATTATCTCGCTCATCTCTTTTAAAAGTTCTTCGTTAAGATCGCCTGGCAAGACCTCCTTCGCGATCTTTCTGAGAACCGGATCACCGTAAAATCTAAGTTTTAACATCCAAACACCTCGTTAAAAAGTCGTCCCATTCCATCCCCACATAGAACCCTTGAAGTCAACAAAGTTTATGTATATTCTATCCTTTTTTATCCCTGTATTTTTCTCAATGAAATCGCAAAGTTCTCCGGAAAGTTTGTCAGTTCTTCCCTCTGGAAGACCTATGCTTTTCAATTCTACAAAAGCACACGGATCCATTTTTCCATCGAAGATCATTTTCTTTGTCTCGATGCTCGCCATCACGTATCTTTCAGGCTTGCCGAGTAACTTCGAAACAAGAGAAGAAAGCCCTTTTAAAAGATCTTCTTTTGTTTCTATATTCGTTTCAATCCTGATATATGGCAAATTCATCACCTCAACTTTATTTTATCACAAACACATCAAAAACTTTCCCAATGCAAAACTTCGTCCAAAGGCCTTTTGTAGGGCGTCGGAGGGAGAAAATCAAAATATCCTAAAGAAAGGATTGATATCATCCTTAAATTTTCAGGAACTTTAAAATGATTCAAAATTTCCTGTTCGTAAGTACGATTGTAGCCCGCTATCCAGCATGTTCCGATGCCGTAGTTAAAGGCGGCTAAGATCATGTTTTCGGTGGCGGCGGAACCATCCTCGAGGTGATGCCTGTTGTTTTTTTCACAAAAAGTGATTATACAAGCGCTTCCGTCTTTTATGAACTTACCATATGTCGTGATCTTAGAGAGAAATTCAAGATCTTTTTTGTCTGTCACCACGAGAAATTCCCATGGCTGGGAATTATTACCGCTTGGAGCGAGTCTTCCGCAGTCTACTATATCAACAAGTATTTCCTTTGGTATAGGTTTATCCACATATTTTCTTACGCTTCTTCTCTTTTTGATAGCCTCAATAACCTCCATAAAATCACCTCTTCAAATAAAATGCCCTCACAAAAGAGGGCTATGGAGCGGCCAACGGGGCTTGAACCCGCGACCCTCAACTTGGGAAGCTGATGCTCTACCAACTGAGCTATGGCCGCACACTAAAATTTTACCATAAGAAATGGGCCAAATCAATATCATTCTATCTGTCGGGACGGACGAATCCTGGCAGGTGTTTGCGGATTGATTCCAGTCTTTCTTTTTCTCTTATTACTTCACCGGTCTTTGGATTTACAACTTCACATGATCCTTTTATTATGGCCGTAGATACAAGGCCTTTCGCTATACTTGATCCTATGAAATTTGGAGTGTCAAGATATCCCAATCTAAGGGCCGAATCGTATGTTTGCGGATCCAAAAAGGGATCTTCGTTTTTAGAGAGAAGACGCATCGCATCTAAGAGGATCTTTACCTCAGATTTAAGAATTTTTATTCTTTCCACTATTTCTTTGTCTTTCCATATATTTGGTAGACCTTTAAGGCTTTCTTCTATAACTTTTCTTGCGATTTTAGAGGATTCTATGACTTCATCGGCATTTGCCGCATGATCTGATTCTGTAAAGGCGACAACATGGACTATCTGCGGCTTTATAAACATGGTCTCACTTATCGAAAAAGCCAACTGTCCTTTTGCTTCATCAAGATCAGCAGGGAAGGCCATAAGGCCTGGCCTTGCCTCTGTTATAACGTTGAAATCATTAGAAATCAAAGATTCTATCATTTCTTTTGCCGCCATCATCTTTGCAAGATCCATCTTAGGACTTAAACCGGGTGGGGTGTTGAACATATATTGAGCAATGTAATTTTTTACACCTAATTTTTTTGCGACGTAGGCCGAAAGATAAGCCATTGCGACGAAGAGGGTATCATGAGCATTTCTCAGCCCCCATTGATGCGGTTCATTTATCTCGACTGGAATTCCACGATCCGCATGCCATTTTATCGCTTCAAAGTTTTCTCTCACGGCTTCCACGAACTTTCTGTCGCTTCTCCCGTCCAGTTCGTTATACCACGAAATTGGAATTGCGGCCCACGCATTTTTTACGGTTCTTTGGAGAAGTTCGGCCATTTTTATCAAATGGGTTGTACCGGAATACACCCTCATTAAAGGATAATTTCCCCTTCTTGTTGCATTGTAAAGTTTTTTAAAATCTTCTTCGCTTCTTATCGGTACGCCTCCAGCGCCATCTAAACTTTTATTCATCTTATCTGGCTCGAAGAAAAATTGCTGGGTATTTTGATCCGGAGCGAGAGAGATAACATCCAATACCTGGGAATCAGATATCTTTTCTATTCCTTCAATAGTTTGATCAAGCGAAGATAGACCAAAGTGATGCCTTATTAAAGGATACGGATCATTTTCTTTTATCCTTTCTATGAGGTTTTGCGCTGGAATGTGGAAGGCCTGCTTTTTGTCTTTTCCTTTGAGGTATTCAATTATTTCTCTTTGCCCTTCAGTAGAAAAAACTCTGTCAAAAAATTTGAATTCCTTTGCGACTTCCGCAACCGCGGGTGTTCCACCGAAAATGAATTTTCTGTCCTCGAGTCCGTATTTTGGAATTTTTTCTTCGATTTGTTTGAAAATTTCTCTTGCAACTGATGGGGTGAGACGATAACTTATGGCTACGATCTCTGCTTTTGCTTCAACGGCCGCCCCGAGCAATTTATCTACAGGTGTGGCCGGGCCCAAAAAGACTGTTTCATATCCAAGATCTCTTGCTATGCCCAAAAAAGCCAGTATGCCGGCGACATGTACGCAATTTTCAACGGCTGCCCCTACTATCTTCATAATCAATCACCATTTGTGACATAATCTAATATCTGATTAACGTCCATACTCGCTATTCCCATATCGTTGAGATCCCGTCCAAGCGAAATAACATCTATATTCAAAAGATGGCCTATGAGATTCGTTAGGTTTTCAGTTATAGGTAATCCAATGCCGCATTTTCTCGCGAGATGGACAAATGGTACAAGACCGTTAAGCGTATCTTCAACTATGTATCTGTGCTGCAATGTGTCTGGGCCAAGTATTTTACGGTACGCGTGCGTGTTATGCAGCAAATCGTAAAGGTTATCTCCCTTTGATCCATAAGTATCGGAAAGCCATACATTAAGAGGTTTTAGCCTTATTTTGAAATATTTCCCAAGGGTTATCCTTTCATAATCGAGTTTTTCAAGAAAGTTTGCAATCGAAGGTGTTATTCCTTCTATGTAATGGGTATAACTATGTCCATTTTCTATTCTTCCGATATTGAAAAGAGTTGGGGCCGGATGAAGTATGGCACCATAATTGTTTAAAGAAGTGTAGAGCACATTCGGATAGGTCTCAATTTGAGGAAATATATCCTTTAATATTTGAAAGATCTTTCTTACATCGACGGCAGGTAAAGTTGAAAAATGAACTCCATTTTTTATTCCGTAATAATGTACAGTAGAACCTGTGGCAGACACACGTGTTGTGAAAATAGAACTTTCAAATTCTCCGATCGTTATTTTAAGATCAGGTCTGTTCTCCCTTAATATTTTCTTGAAGATCAAAGCGCCGCCTGTTCTTCCGGGATGAAGCAGAATCGTCTGATCATTCGTCAAAATTTCTGATAACCTTTTTGCAATTTCAATGTGGGCAGTTGTGGAAGTTGAGACTATAATGAAATTTGCGCCATGAACTGCCTCATTCAGATTCGTAGTAAGAAGATCTATTTTCTGAGAACTCACTATTTCATCTGACAGCCTCATGGAATGTTTCCTTAAGGACTTAAAACGCCACTCAGATCTATCATATAGCCTTACTGCAAATCCTTTTAATTTCAAATATCCGGCCATAGCCTGGCCGGTATTTCCGGCTCCTATAACTGCAAAGATCAAATTATCATCCATATTCATCCTCCATGTTTTTCAATCACTCTCTTTAGAATGGTTCTTATCAACCATTCATAATCTTTATTCAATGGGCCGATCATTTTTGGCAGATCGCTCGTCAACGGATCAAGACCGGGCATAGAATTGATTTCTATAACATAAGGTATTTCATTAACTATCCTCATATCTATTCTTATGTAATCTCTGGCCTTAACAGCCATAAATGATTTAAGGGCTACTTTGCGAATGCGATTTCGTACTTTTTCATTCAAATTAGATGGACATCTGTAAATTGTGTATTCTCCAAAATCTTCTTTCACTCTTTGACTGTAATACTTTTCTATGCCTTCTGGCAAATTTGAAAAATCTATTTCCAGTTCGGGCAATACGATCAAATTATTTCCGGATCCAATGACCCCGACCGTAACCTCTGGACCATCTAAGAATTGTTCTATGAGGAGTGTCTCTCTCATCTTTTTAAATTTATCGGCAGCATATTCTCGAATCTCGTCGATCGTGTAACACAAACTTTTTTCATCTATTCCTATACCTGATCCTTCAGCAACAGGCTTTACGATCGCAGGTACCGGTAATTTACCGCTAAAGGCTTTACCATCATATATTACTCCGACTGGAGTTTTTATTCCGTAGGACTTGAGAACCTGTTTGGTTACAAATTTGTCCAAGCATAAGTAATGGGTATAAGGCGGGGATCCTACATATTCATTGCCAAATATTTGGCAGAGCGCAGCTATGTCTCCCTGCAAAAAATCATTTCTTTTGCCTATCGCAAGGTTAAAAATTATGTCGTTCCTTAACAGAGATTGCGCCAGATTATCAACTCGCACGATCTCTGCATTAGCAAATTTACGTACAACGTCATAGACAGCATCGACAGTACGCGATCTTTGAGAATCCGTAATATAATCTTTCACTATCAAAAATCTCATGTTAACCTCCGGAAATTATTATATCACAATCGAGTTTAGTTCAAATTTTGACAGTGTATATAGGAAAATGAAAAAAGAAGGCTTTCCTAAAGGAAAGCCGCAGATAAAAAATCAGAAAATTTTTTAAAGTGAAATTTATTTGTCAAGTTTGAAAAAATTTCATGTAAATATTCACGTATGAATTCTAAGAAAAATTGAATATCTTATTTTGGATACACGGGTAAAGCGGGCAAATTTATATCTCCTACATTATTCATACCCTTTGAAAGCGATACAGATGTCGAGTATGAAGTTATCCCGCTTGCCTCTACCGTTAACGTGTAATTGCCTGCTTGAACTGCAGATATCGTAAATCTCCCGTTCGGCATCGTGTAAGTCTCGGCAACCACAGTCGATGAATTGCTCAAAGAAACCGTAGCCATGGAAACTGGCTCTGAATTGTACATTACCGACCCCATCACCGACGCCCTCATATTTCCGTTTACCATGTGTATTACAGGCTTGAATAAGTATCCTTGTCCTGTGTATTCGACTGATTGCGAAATGTCAAAGTCAAGATAAACTCCGGCAGATTCCATGGCGTTTATGTTATTCATATTCATGTATATCGTTGAACTCGGTATATTCAAAGAATAAGAGTTGCCATTCACAACTATTGTCGCCGAGGATATCTCAAACCTTATCTGCGTAACCATGGCAGATGCGGGAAGCGTTATACCGGTGAATTTAATCGAAGTCCCTACAAGGGTTGTCAGATCATATGTACCGCTTGCTGGAGATGTGTACCATGTCGATGTGCCCGAGAATGTCGCATGGACCGAGAATCCATTTAGCGTGACGTACAGATGCTGGATCAAAGATGGCGATACTGGCTTGTCTCCTATGTATACTGGAAAAGATGTCATTTGAACGTATGATTCCGTTGTTGCAGTTACAGTTTCAGATGTGGCACGCCCAGATGGATTTATTGCGACTATGAAATAACTGTAAGAGGTTGAAGGCTTAAGATTTGTTATTGTGTAAGAGGTAGCATTCCCGCTTAATGTAGTGAGCAATGCGGATGGCGGATTGTAAATGTATATCTTAGAGGCATTTTGAGTTTGAAATCCCAAAGTTATCGTGTTTGTCGAAACATATGTCACTCCAAAACTTTTTATGACGGGAAGAGCCGGCACTACCGACGGTGTGTATGAAAGCGTTGTTGCATTTACGGTATTGGATGTTGCACGCCCTGATGCGTTTGTTGCGACAACGAAAAACTTATACACCGTCGATGGGACCAAATTATTTACAGTGTAAGATGTCGATGATCCTGACAGGTGGGCGTATTGACTGAATACCGTAGATGTTGATCCATAAAGCGTTATTGCAGATGCATTTTCTGATTCGGTCCAGCCCAACGCGACCGAACTAGTGGAAACACCGGTGACGCTCAAAAATGGTCTGGATGGAAATGCTTTAACGGTTGTAAATGACCATGTGTCGCTTGTGGCTACCTGACTGTTTGCCATGGATACGACCTTCCAGTAATAAGTCGTGTTATAACTTAGATTGTTAACTACAAAGGATGTTTGTTCTGTAGAAGCAACATATTCCGTCTTCGATGCATTTTGGCCTATGAATACCTCGTACGTTGTCTGGGCTACATTCGAAGGTTTCCATGTAAGAGTCGCTGTCGTCGAGACATTCGTCGCGCCATTGGCAGGTGAAAGAAGTTGAGGCTTTGTAAGAGCCGGCCTTAAGAGAAAACAACTCGATAGCACGAGAACTATAAGGATAACTGAGAAAATAAAAGCCAAATACTTGTACTTGTTCATCTAAACTCTCCTTTCGAAAGATAAAAAAATTATATCCTTCAATATGGATTTTGTCAATTTGACTTAAAGCCAGAATAATTAGGCGCTCTTTATCTTATCGGCAACTTTTTTCCAGTGATTACATAAGTTATCCCAAAATTCAACGAATTGTATCTGACATCTGCAAACCCGCTTTTTTCCAAAATGACTTTGAATTTTTCAAAATCAAAATGTTCTATGCTTGATATAAGCCATTCATAAGATTCTCTGTCTATAAAATATCCCCAAAAGCGAATTACTTGAAAGTAGAATTTGAAAAACGCGCGTTGATATTCTTTCTTTGGCAAAGCCATATCCATTATGACAAAAAAGCCTCCATCTTTGAGAACTCTCATTAATTCATTTGAAAACTTTTTGAGATCATCGAAATTTCTTGTTCCGAATCCTGCGCTCACGATGTCGAAAAAATTATCGGGATAAGGCATCTTCAAAGCGTCGCCCAACATCAAATTTATTTTTCTATCCCCGAATTTTTTCTTTGCTATCTCTATCATTTGTTCATTCATGTCTATGGCATACAGATCGATCTTTTTATTTGAACGTTCGGCCAGATCGTAAATTGCAATTGCCAGATCTCCCGTGCCTGTTGCCACATCCAAAATTTTTGCATCCTCACTTGTATTTTTGATCACCTTTTCGGCTGCCTTTTTTCTCCATCTCACATCAATTCCAAAACTCATGATTCTGTTCATTGCGTCATAATTCTTGTGTATTTTCGAAAAAATAGAATTTATTCTTTGATTTTGGGTAACCTTAGCCATGCGGCAAAGAAAAAACCTCCTATAACGATCACCCACGCAATCAGATCGGGAATTGACAAATTGAAAATTCCGAAGATCAAATGAGGCACGGCTTGCAGTTGTTGGGTTGGCAACATTGTAATCCCTCCTCTCAAATTCTTTTCCGATCAATGGTGTGATATTTCAAGTTCAGTGGCAATTGCTTATTTTTGTTCTCTCATTTCTTCGTAAAAAATTTCGATCTCGATTGGGCCTCGACAGAATATTTTGTGATTTCCACGTTACAACTTCCATTGTGAGTGGAACACCATTCGTAACATTGCTTTGCGAGAGATTCATCTTTGTAATGCAGGCCGCATATATCGCATTTGAACAATTTCTCTTCCATGAAAATCATCTCCTTTAAATTATCTAAAATCACTTCAAAAGTCAGTCCATGAAACCTTCATAGCACAGTCTGGGAAGCGGATCTGTTTTCAATTGTCAATTGAAATTTGTCAATTTTCAATTCTACATGCTACAAGCCACGTGCTACGTGCCATTATGGGCACCTGCCAGATCAAAGGTTTCAGTTATTCGTTAAATCTTTGAGCATTCTTTCGTACTCCTCTTTTGTGATCTCTCCACGGGCGTATCTCATCTTAAGTACAAAAACAGCATCGTCGTAATTATTTCGGTAATAGTGACTTCGGTAGGTGCGATAGGTCCGATAAGGACGGTGTCCCATTGTAGACCACCTTACGATCATGATTATACCCCAGATTAAAAAGAGAAATCCTAAGATGCCTATTATCATCATAAGCCATCCTCCGCCCCAGCCATACCCACCCCAGCCATAAGGACTGCCATACCACCACATCATATTTTCACTTCCCTTCTTCTAAAATTTCGTTTATTTCATTTATCTCTTCTATTTTTGAATTTAAAACCTCCATGGCCTTTTTCACGTCTAAATGCTTTTCCTGTGCAAAATCTTTGAGAGTTTGCATCTTCGCACAGCATGTATTGAAACCAAGTTTTAAAAGTTCCGGCTGCATAGATGAGTCTTTATCGAGTATTTCTTTTATTGTCGTGTTTTCGTTGACTAAATCTATTTTTTTCATGATATCTCCTTTCATATTTCAGAGAGTTTTAACGCTATTTCTCCAAGTACACCGCTTACTTCTTTGAAAATTGACTTCAACCTTTCGTCGCCTACCTCTATTGTTTTTGGATCAAGGTATGTGACGTGGTAACCGTCGGACTCTTCGAAGATTCCAATTTTACACGGCAAGTTTATTCCTTCTATGGGAGAGAGCGCCAGAATTTCATGGGCTTTCGGTGCGTTGCATACATCAAAGACTATCGCGTGCTTGTCGAGATTTTTACCCTTCGACTTTAAAATCGCATTAAAATCATACTCGGCAAGCACGGCAAAATTTTGAGAACTTACAAGATCTTTTAAGTTGCTTTTTGCGATTTCAAAATCTTTAATTTTTATCTTTTTTTCAAAAATTTTCATTTTATCCTCCTTTATAAGGATTTTTCGAGGTATTTCATAAGCGTTTCTAATTCCTTCAATTTTTCGTCAACGTCTCCATTTTTGATGGCATCCTTAACGCACGTTTCTATATGTTTGTTTATAACTGATGTGTTAGCTTTTTTTAAAAGCGCTATTATCGCAAGCAACTGTGTAGAGATGTCAACGCAGTATCTATCATCTTCTATCATCTTTATAACCGCGTCGATATGCCCTCTTGCGGTTTTTAAAAGTTTCAATGCCTCTTCATGTTTTAACTGATGATCGGTCATGTGAACATGAAATTCTTCCATTTTAGATCACTCTATCTTTACAAGCGTGTATCCGGCCTCTTCTATTGCTTTTTTGAAAGTATCAAAAGAGATCTCTCTTTTTGTCTCCACCTCTGCCGTTCCTTTGTTGAGATCTACCTCGGCTCTTTTGACTCCTTTTATACCCTTTAAAGCCTCTTCAACGTGCATCTTGCAGTGCTCGCAAGTCATACCTTCAACGTACAACCTCATATCTTAACATCTCCTTTCAATTTTATACCTTTGAGCCTTAAAGAATTAGTGACAACCGTTACTGAAGAAAAAGCCATTGCCAAAGCCGCTATCATTGGATTTAAAGATATGCCAAAAGGCATGTATAAAATTCCGGCCGCTATAGGTATTCCTATTATATTGTAAAAGAATGCCCAAAATAGATTTTCTTTGATATTTTTTATGGTTGCATTTGAAAGTTCTATCGCCTTGATAATGTCTTCCAAATCATTTTTCATGAGAACGATGTCAGCACTCTCCATCGCTATATCTGTTCCCGACGATACAGCGATTCCAACGTCTGCCTTTGCAAGGGCCACTGAATCGTTTATTCCATCTCCAATCATCGCGACTTTGACATTGTTTGACTTAAGTTGTTCGATTATTTGTGCCTTTTTATCGGGCAAAACTTCCGCAAAGAAATCGTCTACGTCCACCTGTTTTGCTATAACCTGCGCAGTTTTCAGATTGTCTCCTGTAAGCATGTAAACCTTCCCAATTTGTTTCAATTTTTGGACAGTTTTGATGGCCGTTGGGTTTATTTCATCGGAAAGCACTATAAAACCTATGATTTTCCCGTCATATTCTACAAAGACAGGTGTTTCTCCGTCTTTTATTGAAAGTTCATCTTTATATTCTATGAATTTCGCACTTCCCATTCTTACCCTTTTCCCGTTTATGATTCCGGTAATGCCTCTTCCCGCTATGGCCTGAAATTCTTCCACTTCAAAAAGCGTCGATTTATATTCGCGGGCTATGGTTTTATCCAGAGGATGAGAACTTTTGGAAGCCATCGATGCGGCGATTTTAAATAGTTCATCTTTGTCATAATTTATGGGCATGACATCCACAACTTTGGGACGTCCATATGTAATTGTACCAGTTTTGTCGAAGACGAATATCCTTACTTTCCGCAAAGTTTCAAGCGCTTCTCCACTTTTGAACAGCACCCCGTTTTCAGCAGCCTTTCCGCTGCCAACCATTATTGCCGTCGGCGTTGCAAGTCCAAGGGCACAAGGGCATGCTATGACAAGCACAGCTATGCTCATTGTGAGTGCAAAGACGAAACCAAAGCCAAGTAAGATCCACACGATAAATGTCAGTACTGCTATACCTATGACTATCGGAACAAAGTATCCGCTTACAACATCGGCAAGTCGTGCAATAGGCGCCTTTGAAGATTGAGCATCGCGGATCAACTTTATTATCTTTGCAATAACGGTATCTTTTCCTACCCTTTCGGCTTTCATTTCTATTGTTCCATCTAAATTTATACTTCCTGCCGAAACGTGTGTTCCACTCGATGCGTCTATGGGTATAGGTTCTCCTGTGAGCATGGATTGATCTATTGATGCGTTGCCGGATATAACAGTTCCATCAACTGGAATTGTCATGCCTGCCTTTACGATCAAAATATCACCAACTTTAACTTCTTCGACAGGCACTTCTTTTTGAGAATTTGCAATCTTTAAGATAGCCGTTTTGGGTTTCAGATTCATTAATTTTTTGATCGCCGTCGATGTCTTAGATTTTGAAAGATTTTCGAAATACTTTCCCAGAGAAATGAGTGCGATAATAACTCCGGCGGTGTCAAAATAAAGACCAGAAACGTACTGAGAATGGCCTAAAATTATCTCAACTGTTGAAAACAAACTGTAAATTACCGCCGCTCCCGTGCCGAGGCCTACCAATGTATCCATGTTGGGTTCCCCTTTGAAAAGTAAAGGAATGCCCTTTATGTAGAAATTCCTTCCGAAGATGATTATAGGTATGACAAGCAATATCTGAACAAGCGCAAAATTCAAAGGAGAAAGATCTGGAGAAATTATGGCGGGCAATGTAAGTCCAAAGATGTGAGCCATCGAGATAAACGACAAAGGTACTGCAAATATGGAAGAGAAGATAAACCTGTTTCTGAAAGTGCGAACTGTTTTTTTGCGTTTTATCTCGTCGCGATCGTAATCGTCGTCTGAAATAAGCATCGCGTCGTAACCGGCTTTTTTGACACTTTTTTCCATATCTTTCACTTTTACAACTGACGGATCGAATTTCACAACGGCCTTTTCATCCATAAGGTTTACGGACACAAAAGAGACTCCTTCAAGTTTAGATATGGATTTTTCGACTGCTTTAACGCAAGAGGCGCAGGTCATTCCTTCTATGTCTAATTTTATCTCTTTTATTTCTTTTTCCTGCATATCTCACATACCTCCAGAATCTCTTTACCCACCCCATGGGGGGGAGGATCAATTTCATTGAAGAATATATTTGTTTCTTTTGGACAAAGAAAAGAATAATTATTTGTTAACTCATCTTTTGCTCTAAACTTGCAGATCCGGTATCATGTTTTTAGAGATTTTAGAGATATTTTTGTATAATATGAAAAAGGGGATGATCTTATGAAATGGGTAACAAGATCTCACGTTCATGTTGACAGAGTTGCTTGTCCATGGCTTATAAAAAGATTCGTCGATAATCAGGCCGAATTCATTTTTGTAACAAAATCATTGGTGATGGAAATAGCGAAAAAAGAAAATGCAATTCCTTTCGATGTTGAAGGAGTTGAACTCGGTCATAAGGATGGCCATTGTTCTTTTGTCTCTATTCTCGAAAAATACAATATTACAGATCCCGCTTTGCAAAAGATGGGAGAAATTGTAAATGCGGCCGATACGAGGCGTCTTGAGGAAAATCCCTATGCTGCCGGCCTTGAAATTTTGGCAAGCGGATTTTCTCTTATGTATCCTGATGATGTCAGAAATCTTGAGGAACAGTTCAAAGTCTACGATGCACTCTACGCCGCCATAAAGGTAAGATTCAAATGAACAAAAAAAGATTAACAGACTTTTTTGCCATAAACAGTTCTATGCTTTCGATGCTTACTCTTGTCATAATGGTAGGCATGGGGCAATACATGGGGGACAAGTTTCTTCCCCTTTATTTGATAACACTTGGCGGAGGCGCTATTTCTATCGGAGTTTTAAATGGAATGCAAAACTTGCTTGGAGCCATATACTCATTCCCCGGTGGTTATTTGAGCGACAAGATAGGCTACAAAAAATCCCTCATATTTTTCACCATTTTTTCTATGATAGGATACACGATAGTTATAATATTACCTGCATGGCAGTACGTGCTAATCGGGGCAATTTTTTTCATTGCATGGTCTGCGATCGCCATGCCTGCGATAATGAGTCTGATATCAGATGCCGTGCCCAAGAATAAAAGGGTAATGGGAGTTTCAATGCATTCCCTTGTCAGAAGGGTTCCAATGGCTTTAGGCCCTATCATAGGCGGTATTTTGATAAATCTTTACGGTATTACCAATGGCATAAGGATCTCATTTATCATAGCGATGGTATTTGCAATTGTGTCCATCTTCATTTTCAACGCTTTTATAAAAGATTCCGGAAAAAAATCTGAAACTGTCAGAATAGGATCCATGCTTAAAAATCTAAGCGGAAATCTTAGAACTTTATTGGTATCCGATATATTCGTAAGATTTTGCGAACAGATTCCATATGCTTTTGTCGTTGTTTGGGTAGTCGAGAAAAACGGTCTCAGTGCTTTGCAGTTTGGAATTTTAACGGCGATAGAAATGATAACGGCAATGATCATTTATGTGCCCGTTGCATATCTGGCTGACAGGCACACGAAAAAACCATTTGTGGTTATAACCTTCGTATTTTTCACGCTTTTCCCTCTTGTGTTGCTTTTCTCAAGAAGTTTTGAACTTTTAGTCATCGCCTTTATAATAAAAGGCCTCAAGGAATTCGGCGAGCCAACGAGAAAATCTTTGATAATGGACCTTTCGCCCGAAGGCCAAAAGGCAGGAACTTTCGGCGCTTATTATCTTATAAGAGATGGCATAGTTTCCGTCGCCGCCTTTTTGAGCGCTTTTCTGTGGTTGATATCTCCGATGGCAAATTTCCTGACGGCCTTTGCCTTTGGCCTGCTTGGAACTTTCATCTTTTTGCTTTTCGGTAAATCCTCTGTAAAAGCATCTTAGAGAAACTCCTTAGTTTGGTTGATAACCACAAAAGCGAGTGGATTTGGGGTCAATATTTTTATGGTATAATCTGTTGAAAAAGTTGAAAGGAGAATTTTTTCCATATGTTGAAAAGAACCCACAGAATTCATGAATTAAACGATTCTTTAAAAGGAAAAGAAGTTATAATAAATGGCTGGGTTGACAGAGTAAGAGATCTTGGCGGAATTATCTTTGTTTGGGTACGAGATAGATACGGTATTATTCAGGTGTTGTTTGAGCCGGGAAGTCATGCCTATGAAATTGCAAAGAAACTTTCAGTTGAATATGTCATAGGAGTAAAGGGAACTTTAAGAGAAAGGCCTAAGGATGCTAAAAATTTAGACCTTGCAAGCGGAGATTTAGAAATACTCGCAATTGATTTGGAGATACTCGCAGAGTCAAAAACTCCTCCCATTTACATAAATCGTGAAGAAGGAAGCGAAGACATAAGGCTTAAATACAGATATCTCGATCTAAGAAGAAAAAGCCTTCAGTCAAATTTGATTTTCCGTCATAAATTGATGCAAAAGACGAGAGAGTATTTTAACTCTTTAGATTTTGTTGAGATAGAAACACCGTATCTTATGAAATCAACTCCAGAAGGTGCAAGAAATTTCATAGTGCCTTCAAGAATAAAGAAAGGCACATTTTATGCCCTTCCGCAATCGCCGCAGATCTTCAAACAACTTTTAATGATCGCGGGATTTGACAGATATTACCAGATAGCAAGATGCTTCAGAGATGAAGACCTTAGGGCAGACAGACAGCCTGAATTCACACAAATAGATGTGGAAATGTCTTTTGTGGATCAGGAAGATGTTCAAAAAGTAATAGGCGATCTTGTAAAGTATCTCTTCAAAGAAACACTTAACATAGATATAGGCGATGTTTCTTCCATGAAGTACAGCGATGCAATGGAACTTTACGGCTCCGATAAGCCGGATTTGAGATTTGGAATGGAAATGAGAAATCTGAAAGATAAGATTTCTACCGATAATCTCGGTTTTCTAAAACCCTCAGAAAAAGAGGAAGTTAAGATGATGATCGTGCCTCCGAATGAAGTACTATCGAGAAAAGATCTTGACGGATACACAGAAAACGCGAAGTCCTCTAATTTAAAACTTGGTTGGGCCAAGTTTGTTGATGGTAAATTCACCGGAGGTATAGGAAAATTACTGGCAGGTGTTGATTTGGGCGTTAAATCCGGAGAAACCGTTCTGATCTGCACCGGAGAGCGAAATAATCTCAATTCATTTCTCGGAAGGGTGAGAATAGACATAGCAAACAAAATAAAGATAATTCCAGATAAAACATTTAAAGTTTTGTGGATAAATGAATTTCCAATGTTCGAGTGGAACGAAGAAGAGCAAAGATTTCAGGCCCAGCACCATCCGTTTACGATGCCATACCTTGAAGACCTTGAAAATGAAGATTTGTCTAAAATAAGGGCACATTCATACGATCTTGTCATAAATGGATGGGAGATGGGAAGCGGAAGCGTGAGAATCCACACAAGGCCTTTGCAGGAAAAGATCTTTAAGTTGATAGGAATAAGTGAAGAAGAAGCAAAAAGACGCTTTGGATTCTTTTTGGAGGCATTCGAATATGGTGCCCCACCTCATGCAGGATTTGCCATAGGAGTTGACAGACTTGTTTCGATAATGGTCGGTGCTTCTTCTTTAAGAGAGGTAATAGCCTTTCCAAAAACTACAAGCGGTACCGATCTCATGATGGATACGCCTTCAGAAGTTACCGAAGAACAGTTAAAAGAACTAGGAATAAGATTGGAGGGGAATTCATGAATGATTTCTCTATAGAAATCACAAAAAATGGGAAAATAGTTCTCGTTAAAATGAAAGGGGAATTAGATGCTTATCAATCAATAGATTTCAAAAAGCGCATGATAGATGAAGTCTTAAACGGCGATGAAAAGACAATTCTAATGGATATGACCGGCCTTTCGTACATAGACAGTGCAGGACTTGGCGCGTTAGTTTCTTTGCTTAAGAGGGCTTCCGAAGGTTCAAAAGAGTTGAGGTTTTTCGGAATGAGATCGAATGTAAAAAAGATATTTGAACTCACGAGATTGAACATGGTATTCAAGATATTTGATACGTATGAAGAAGCATCTGTATGATATACATAGCAATTGACGGTCCGGCTGGCTCCGGAAAAAGTTCTGTTGCGAGTGAACTTGCCAAAAGACTTGGTTTTGGATATCTTAATACCGGAAATATATACAGAGCGATTTCCTTTTTTTGGATTCAAAAGGGCCAACCTGAATTTTCTAAGGAATTCTTTGAATTCATAAGGGAAAAGAATTTTTCCGTTGTGGACGATTCTGTAATAGTCGATGGAAAGCGTTACAACAACGAACTGAGGACTCTGGAAGTAGGGCGTGTTGTCTCTAAAATCGCGGAGATTCCCGAGATAAGGGAGATCGTAACGAGAAAAAGCAGAGAAATAGTGAAGGACGGGAATTTCGTGGTCGAAGGAAGGGACATAGGCACTGTTGTATTGCCAGATGCTTTTTTAAAGATCTTCCTTACAGCATCGATTGAAGAAAGGGCAAGAAGAAGGTACAAAGAACTTATCTCAAGAGGAATAAAGGCGAATTTTGAGGATATAATAAACGAAATAAGAGAAAGAGACTATATAGATTCTTCAAGAACTATCTCTCCACTTAAAGCCGCAGACGATGCCATAACGATAACAACTGACGGTCTTGATCTTGAAGAGGTGGTAGAAAGAATTTTTTCGATTTACACCGAGAGGATGAAGAGTGTTAGAGATAACAGTTGCAAATGAGATAGGATTTTGCTTTGGAGTCGACAGAGCGGTAAAAATAACAGAAGAGTTTTTGAACAAAGGCGAAAATGTTTATGTGACCGGTGATCTTATTCATAACGAAGAGGAAATGAGAAAGCTTGAAGGGATGGGACTTAAAACTTTGAGACTCGATTCCGAATGGCCGGATCTTTCTTCTTCGGTCGTCATCGTAAGGGCACATGGTATCCCGGTAGATCAAATGAAGAGACTTATATCCAGCGCAAAACTGGTCGTGAATGCCACGTGTCCTGTTGTCTTTTCTGTTGCCGAATCGATTAAGAAGGCCCACGAGGGGGGATTTGAGATATTGCTCTACGGTCATGAGCATCATGACGAGGTTACATACCTTACAAGTGTAGTAGATGGAATAAAGGTATTCGATTCACCAGATAAAATGGTTTATTCGACAAAAAAGATAGCGATCTTTTCCCAGACTACAATGGATATGAATGGCTTTAAAGAAGTGGTAAGGAAGATATCTGAAAATATAAGTGAATTATCCGTCGTTATGGTGGAAAATACCATTTGCAAGGTTACCTATCAAAGAGAAATGGAGGTGGGAGAGTTAGCAAGGTCGAAGGATGTATGTCTTGTGGTAGGCGGAAGTAAAAGTTCTAACACGAAGAAATTGTTTAAAATTGCAAAAAATTTGAATGAAAGGACCTACCTTATCCTTAACGCGGACGATCTAAGAACAGAGTGGTTTGAGTCTGTCAAAAGTGTCGGAATATGCAGTGGGACCTCAACTCCCAAAAGGATTATAGACGAGATAGTGGAAAAGTTGAGGATGTTTTGAAAATTTAAAGGAGGTGTGCCCTTCGGGGTAAAATCATGGAAAACGGCGAAGCGATAAACGGTAAAAACGAATTTGAGGAATATCTCGAGAATGAAAATCTCGGAATGCCTACAGTTGGAGAGGTCAGGAAATGTACGGTTGTAAGTTCAGGAACGGAATACGTCATAGTTGACCTCGGTGCAAAAACGGAAGGTATTATAACAAAAAAGGAACTTGTCAAAGAACCCCAGGATTACAAATCCGGTGATGTTATAGAGGCTGTCGTTATAAATTATAGAGGGGAAGAAGAAGGAGCACGCACATATCTTTCCGAAAAAAGGTATCTTGTACCGAAGATTCTTGAAGAGATAAAGAAGAGCATGGAAGAAAAGAAACCTATAAAGGGTCGTATAATAAAAAAGGTAAGAGGAGGATACACCGTAGAGATTCAGGGAACTGTTTCGGCCTTTTTGCCGGGATCTCAGGCTTCATACCTTAACAACATTTCGAATGATGAACTTCTTAAAAAAGAATTCGAATTTGAAGTGATAAATTTTGAAGAGAGAAATAATGGTAATAATATAGTGCTATCAATGGATGCACTTGTCAATAAAGAGGTGGAAAAGTTCCTTCAATCCGTCAACGTTGGAGAAAAAATAAAAGGCGTTGTCAAGGATATAACTAATTTTGGAGTCTTCATAGATGTTGGGCCAATGATCGCGCTTATACCGCGAAGCGAGATAAGCTGGGACAGAAATGTTAATTTGAAAGAAAAGTTCAAAATCGGTGAAAAAGTTGAGGGAATAGTGATATCAAAAGACGTTCAAAACAAAAAAATGTCCGTCAGCGTCAAGAGATTAACTGAAGATCCATGGGAAAAGATCGAAGAGAAATACCCGGTTGGAAGCGTTGTGGATGCTACGGTTACAGGTATAGCGCCTTATGGAATCTTCGTCAAAATCGATGACGGAATAAAAGGACTCGTAAGGGCCGAAAATATCTTCTGGGGAAATACAAAGAGAAATCTAAGGGATTACTTCCACGAAAATGATCAGATAAAGGTTGAAGTTACGGAAATAGATAAAAACAAGAGAAGAATTTCTTTCAGCGTCAAAGATGTAAAAGGAGATCCGTGGAACAACATAGAAGAAAAATACCATGTCGGTGATACGGTAAAGGCAAAGGTGGAAAAAGTCCTTGATACGGGAATTATTCTCGGTATAGAAGATGAAATATCGGGATTTGCCCACGTTTCAGAATTATCATGGAATTTTGTGAAGAATCCGTCAGACCTTTTCAGGAAAAATCAGGAAGTTGAGGTAAAGATTCTCGATATAAGTCCCGAGAAGAGGAGAATGAAATTAAGCGTTAAAAGACTTCAAAAGGATCCTTGGGAAGAACTTTCAAAAACCGTGAAGATAGGTACTCCTGTTGACTGTGAAGTGGTCAATTTAAAGAATTCGGGGGCCATTTTAAGAGTTGTGAATTACAACGTGGAAGGATTTTTGCCAAAATCTCAGTTTTATGATGGAATAAAGGTAGGAGATCTTTTCAAGGCAAAGGTTCACAAGGTCTCTTACAATCCCGATTTGGATGAGAGAGATATGGTTGTAACCATAAAAGATTTGCCCGATAATTCCAAGAAAGAAGATCACAAAGAAGAGGCTAACTTCAATCAAGGGCCTATGAGAACGACTATAGAGGAAATGGTGAATCGAAAAGGTGAAAAGTGATTTTGATCTGCCCGCTGTCGTGATAGCGGGCAGAAAAAACGCTGGCAAATCAAGCATATTCAACAGGCTTGTGGGATTTAGGAGATCTCTGGTCGCCGATTATGAAGGTTTAACCAGAGATCCGGTTATTTTTGATATGGATATCGAAGGAAAAGCATTTCGCCTCGTTGATCTGCCGGGTTACTTTTTAGATCCTTCAAGCGAAATAGAGGTTGAGATGAATCTTTCCTTTAAAAGATGGATCTCGCAGGCAACGTTGGTGATCTTTGTAATAGATGGAAGATCTAATCTTACACAGGAAGATATGGAAATCGCAGATATAGTCAGAAAATCCGGAAAGAAATATCTCTTCGTTGTTAACAAGTGCGAAAGCGATACCTACAAGAAAAACCTTGGTGAAATATATTCCATTTCGATGGGAGAGCCAATTTTCATTTCAGCAGAACACAATATAGGCTTTGATCTACTCGAAGAGGAAATTTTAAAGTCAATTCCAGAATCAAAAATTGAGATAAAGAGTTCCGGTCCAAAAGTTTCGATAGTTGGCAAGCCAAATGTCGGTAAATCTTCCCTTTTCAATTCGATAATAAATGAACCTATCTCAATAGTTACATCGATTCCAGGTACCACAAGAGATACCATAGATGCCTCTGTGAACTACAAAGGCAGACAGATTACCTTCATAGACACAGCGGGATTAAGAAAGAGGGCACATGTTCAAAAGGGAAGCGTTGAATCATTCAGCGGGGCAAGAACGATAAGGGCAATAATGAACTCGGATGTATCGATCATTGTTGTGGACGCTTCAGAAGGCATAACAGAACAGGACAAAAAGGTCGCTTCAATGGTTGTGAAATACTCAAAGGCTTCCATAATAGTTGGAAACAAATGGGATCTGGCGATAAAGGATTTTGTCGAAGCGGTGGAAAGAGAACTTTTCTTTGTCTCATACAGTCCTTTTGTACCGATTTCCGCGCTGAACAGGTGGAATATAACGGCGCTAATGGATCAGATAATAAGAGTCTACGATCAGTACACGTCAACTCTGCCGACTTCGAAAATAGCGGGATTGTCTTTCAAATTCTCATCCGAACATGCGATTCCATCAAAGTTAAAGATCTTCTACGCAACGCAGATCGATACATCTCCGCCAACTATTTCTGTCTTTGTTAATTCACCTGAATTGTTTACGGAAAGCGTTAGAAGATCTTACGAGAATTTTTTGAGAAGGAATGTTAGTGAGTTTGAAAATGTACCTCTAAAAATAATTGTAAAAGCGAGAAGAGAAAATGATAAATGAGATATTATGGGTAATATTGTCCTATCTTGTCGGAAGCATTCCTTTCAGTTACATTCTTCCCCATATCAAAGGCGTCGACGTCAGAAGGGTCGGAAGTGGTAATGTTGGAGGAACGAATGCCTTAAGGGCGGCGGGGCCTCTTATTGGTTTTACATCCATGTTCTTAGACATCGCAAAATCTTTTGTCATGGTGCTTCTTGCGCGTCTTATGGGTTTTGACGTGATTTTCATTTTGCTTTCAGGAATTGTGGCGGTAATTGGCCATGATTATCCTGTATACATGAAATTTCGGGGCGGCAAGGGCGTAGCCTCAACTCTCGGCTTTATACTGGCGATAAATCCTTTCGTTGCATTGGGCTTTCTCGGAATATGGCTGATATTAACGTTTACAACGAAGTACGTCTCTTTGGCATCCATGATCGGAGTTGGATTTGCCCTTGTGCTTTCATTTCTTTTTGGAGAGGTCTATTTTGGATTTGCGCTACTCTTTCTCTTTATACTTGGCGTTTACAGACACCATGAAAACATAAATAGACTTATCAACGGAAGAGAAAACAAAATGGATCTCATAAATATGTTAAGACAGAAGTGATCGGTTTGAAATGGTTTGTTGTGCTTTTTTTATTCATTTTTTCATTTATGGCATTTGGATCTTACATTAATAACTTTTCCGCCTCGGTAAACGCATGGAATAATTCCAACATAAATGAGGCGGTTTCACTTATTAACATGTCGTTATCATCTACGATAAATGTTGCCAATGCAGCCAATTTATGGTATTTCAAGGCTCGCCTCGATTTAATGGACGGTAAATTAACGGCAGCGTCAAACGATCTCAATAACGCTGTCATGGTCTTTAAATCTTCTCCAACCTATACATTCATAAACTCACTTATTTCCGCATCCTTCACTGCCTTCTTGCCAATTGTTTCGGTGAAGAAAAGCGATACAATTCATGGCATATATAAGGGAAATGAAATATTCTACTCTCCTGTTTCAATCGCGGTAAGGGAAAATGGATTTTACGTTTTAGACGCGGCAAATAGAAATGTCATTGAATTTTCCAAAGTCCAGAGTACTTATCCTCTCGGTGTGAATTCAACCCCAACGGCCATAATCTACTCACCAATTGACGATAGATTTTACGTCTCTTTTGAGAATGGTTCGATCTATTCTTATTCTCCGGATTTTAACAATAGAGAGGTTTTCCTTTCAAACCTTTCCTTTCCCGTTATCTTCTGTCAGGATAATGCGGGAAGATTTTACGTTGGAGAATACGGGAAAGATGCAGTTGATGTTTTTGAAAATAACGGCGCTCTTTTCAGACAGTTTGATCTCTTTTCAAAAAGAGTTCACATTTTTTCATACGGCCTTGCAAGATCTGGAATATTTTATTTGATGGATCTGACTGATAGAGAGATAAGAAGATTCGATCTCGTCTCCTCAAAAGAACTAAGTCCTATCCCATTTCCGTCCGGTCCATTACCCTACGATTTTTCGATTTTAGGAGATAATATCGTTTTTTTTAATTCAAATCAGATGGTAAGCGGAGGGATAAATTTTAACCTTGAGGATTCAAAATCCGTCTTTTACGCCGATTTAAGCGGTCAAACTCTTTTGACAGTAGATCCGGTTTCAAACACCGTGAGAATCTACAAAATCTCCCTTCAGGGAAATCCAATTTTTCCTGTGATAGATAGGATAGGATTTCAAAACGGGAATATAGAAACCTACTTTAGGATAGTAAATCTTGCAAACAGATCGATAGAATATCTTCCTGATCTTATCGTAAAGGTAAATGGTTCGATGATACCATTCTCAGTCAATTACGTTTATCAAAATTACAAACTGTATCTCTTTCCGGACATTTCTCAAATTCTTTCCGTAAACAAGAATGTAAGAAATGTGGTAATCGTGAAAGAAAACTCTTTGGATGAACTTGAAAAGTACTTCGGCACTCTAATGCTTAGAAATGTTGCCCTTTTTGTGGTCGGAGATCCCCAAAATCTTTCAGAAAAGGCAAAACTCATGATCTACATCACAGGAGGAACATTTATATCCGAAAGCGAGATAAAATACATCCAGCAGATGATCTCCGTGACAAAGTACAAATCTTTAATGGTAAGTTTCCCGGTACCGGCATCTCTCGGCGGGATTAACAGCATTTCGATTTATTACGGCGCAAATTCGAATTTGATCGATACAGTTTACTACACCGATCAAAATATACTTTCGAAATGATGAGGTTGAAGTACCGTCTTAGAACGAGAACGACAAGAGAACTTGTGAAACTTGCGCAGAGTGGTGTAAAAGAGGCTGCAGATTTTATAGTTGAACAGTTTTATCCTATGGTCGTGAAGATCGCAGGTCAGTACTACGGTCAGTGGTCAGATCAGGATGACCTGATTCAAAATGGACTGGTTGGACTTATAAAGGCGATCTACTATTACAAAGAGGACAAAAGCACCTTTTCGACCTTTGCATGGAAATCTGTTGATTCGGAAATGAAATCCTTTCTGACATATCTGAACAGAAGAAAACACAAGATACTCACGGATTCTCTAAAAGTTGATTTGCTTCTCGAAGAAGAGTCGGAAGACAAAAGTCCAGATATAGGATATGAACCTGCTTTGATCGATGAATATCTTTACGAAGATCTTATGTCCGCAATTTCGTCGGTGCTCAATGAGGATGAATTCGAACTGTTCAAGATGTACATGCAGGATGAATCTTACAAAGAGATAGCCGATCGGATCGGAAAGAACACTAAGTATGTTGACAACACAATTCAGAAGATAAAGCGTAAAATCAAACCTGTTATCGAAACCCATAAGATGATAAGAAAAATAGTCGCGGATATTGAAAGGATGTGATCTGTTGAACGAAGAAACCCCTTTTATTTACAAGTTAATCGTCGTACTTGTAATAGTCGCGGCGATCTTCGCGGCCTTCATGAGTATACTTGATTTTGCCTTTATAAGATCAAATTCGGTGTCTATTTCTAATATGGATAGCGAAATAAAATCAATAAATGGCCAGATAAATGATATTAATTCTAATATCTCTATTCTCAAGCAGGATATCTATCCCGGTGGGATCATAGACAAATATATAAGCGCTTACAATTTTCTTTCTAATACGAGTGTAGATCTCCAGAGAATTTTAACCTTTGCATCACAGCAACCTCAAGCGCAATACTTTACAATTTACGTGACCGGCAATAGAGGTGTATGGATAAATGTGTCTAAAAAAGATCAGTACATACTGCAGGCCGAATTAAGGCCTGGCCTTTCGAACTACATGTTTTTCTACTCCGGAACGCCGACGGTTAAAACTATTTACACTATATCAGTTGACAATTCATGTTTTGTGACAAGTAATGATGCTTCTGCCACTTATTTTCTTGTTTCACAAAATGGCGTGTCGAAGATCCTCAAAATGCAGAAAAATCCCCAGCCGGTAGCAGAATTATTTTAGGGAGGGATAAGTATGAAAATTGAAAAATTGGATGGTTCTATATTCAAAGTTACTTATGGAAAGCCTCAAAATCCACTTGAGGTTGTCCAAAATTACCACGCAGGCGATTCCAAAGATTTTTCCTGTACACAGGAAGATGATCGATTGGTTGTGAAGGATAAAGAGATTTTGATAACACAGAAATCGGAAGATTTTAACGGAATCTTTTCAGTTGATTTTTCCTGTAAAGATGCTCACTTCTTCGGATTTGGGGAAAAGATGGGATATCTCGATAAAAAGGGAAGAAATTTTAAGATGATAAACTCTGATTTTCCTCTTCACACGCCCGATGTTGATCCAATGTACATCTCAATACCTTTTTTCATAGCGATTTTTGGAAAATCCGCGATCGGAATTTTTGTTGACACGACCTCTTACTCCTTTTTCAACCTTCGTGAGGACGGATTCACGATCTCGGCAAAAGATGAAGGAATAACAATTTATTTCATATACGGGCCGGATGTGAAAAAAGTGATAGGCAATTTCACTGGCATGGTCGGAAGAATGGAAATGCCGCCGGCATGGGCCATTGGCTACCAGCAATCAAGATGGAGTTATTCGAAGGATGATGCAATCGAGATCGCAAAGAAGATGAGACAAAAAGAGATACCATGCGATGTCATCTACCTCGACATAGATTACATGGATGGATACAGGGTCTTCACGTGGAAGAAAGATTTTGAAAATGGATTTTCAAATTATCTTCATGATATGGGATTTAAACTTGTCACGATCGTGGATCCGGGAATCAAAATAGACGAGAACTACGATATTTATAGATCCGCAAAATCAATGGACGGGTTTGTAAAAGACAAGGAAGGGAATGATTTTGTCGGCTACGTCTGGCCAGGAAGATGCAACTTTCCAGATTTTTTGAGATCAGACGTAAGAGAATGGTGGGCAAGATCTCATAAAGCACTATTTGAAAAAGGCATTGATGGAATATGGAATGACATGAATGAGCCCGCCATAGTTTGGACAGACTCGAAGACCAGGAAGGTCTCCGAACTCTTCAAGAGAGAAATTGATTTCCAGATCCTCGGTGAAGCCAAAACCCTTTTCCTTCAGGAAGATGCCGGCGATGAAATATTACATAAAGACGATAATGGCAAAGTCTGGCCACATTACAAGGTGAGAAATGTCTATGCTTATCTTGAAGCGATGGCAACGAAAAGGGCCTTTGAACTTTACAGACCCGGTAAAAGGCCTTTTATACTGACGAGAGCGGGGTTTGCAGGCATTCAAAAGTATGCAGCCGTCTGGACCGGAGACAATTCAAGTTGGTGGGAACATTTAGAGATCGAGATGCCTATCTCTATGGGCCTTGGACTTAGCGGTGTCGCATTCACAGGTGCAGATGTTGGAGGATTTGGAGGGGATGCAAATGGAGAATTACTCGCAAGATGGATGGAGATGGGAGCATTCTTCCCTTTCTTTAGAAATCATTCTGCGATTGGAACGGCAAGGCAAGAACCGTGGTCATTTGGAGAAAAGATAGAAAAGATAGCAAAGAAATACATAAGGTTAAGGTACGAACTCTTCCCTTACATTTACACGGCCTTTTATTTCGCGCACAAGGAAGGAATTCCGGTAATGAAGCCTTTATTCATGTTAGACCAAGCCAATACAGATCTTTACTCGATAAATGATGAATTCATCTTTGGAGATTCTATACTTGTTGCCCCGATAACGAGACCCAATACAACATGGAGAACGGTTTACATTCCAAAGGATAAATGGATAGACATGAGAAACGGAAATCTCTACGAGGGCGATCACGTTTACAAAATAGATGCCCCTCTGGACGAGATTCCGGTATTTGTAAAAGATGGATCGGTGATCTTCAGGACTGATCCGATAAATTATATCTTCGAGAAGGAAAAGATGAATCTTTACGTTGACATTTACGGAAATTCGGCCATAGGATACCTTTACGAAGATGATGGTGAAACACTCGGATACAAAGAAGGAAATTACAATCTTTACGAATTCGCAATAGGCAGTATCCCTGGTGGGTATACGATAGGCTTGAAGGCACTTCATCACGGATATTCAGGAAGATACGATAAGGTCTGGATAAGATTTTTAAACGCTCCGAGAATGATAACAAAAGTAACACTTAACGGCAAAGAGATGACAAACCATTTTGAAGGCAAAGACCTCGTAATAGAATTTCAGATGAAAGACGTGATTTAGATGTACATAGGCGCTCACATGACCTCACCGCTTTCGACTATTCCACAGAGAACGATAAAAATAGGAGGAAATACCTTTCAGATATTTTCCCATAGTCCGAGGATGTGGAAGGTAAATGTAAATTCAAATGATGACGAGCGTGAACTTTTCAAACAAGAAATGAAAAAATACGGCATAGAAAATGATAAGGTTATGATCCATGCAAGTTATCTCATAAACCTTGCGAGTCCAAATGAAGAAGTTCTTAACAAATCTATAGAACTCATGAAAAAAGAACTTGAACTTGCAAGCTTGCTCAATATCAAATACGTGAATGTCCACCCCGGCAGCGGCCTTGGAGAGGACGAAGAAAAATCGATTCAGAGAATTGCAAATTCTATATCCACAATAATGAAGAATCGTCCCGAAAACGTTGAATTGTTGCTTGAACTCGTTTCTCCAAAAGGTGGAAATATAGGGCATAACTTTTACCAGTTGAAAAAGATTGCAGATTTAAGTGGTTGCGATCTCTATTTCACGTACGATACATGCCACGGCTTCGACGCAGGTTACGATATCACTTCAAAGGACGGAATGAAAAAACTCATGAACGAGATCGACTCGACAATAGGCCGGGACCGTCTCGTCATGTGTCATTTAAATGATTCGATGTATCCTCTCGGTGTTCATAAGGACAGACATGAGAGGATCGGGAAGGGCTTTATAGGAAAAAAAGGGTTTGAGACATTCTTTTCAGAAGAATTTTTCAGAACCATTCCCATGGTACTCGAAACGCCTGGAGACGATCCGGAACACGAAGAGGATATAAGAGTTGTGAAGGAAATAATAGAAAAAGTCATTTCCTGATACTCGAAAATTAAATTAATCAAATTAGATCATTGCAATAGCATGAATTTGCAATGATCTTTTATTTGTTTTGACATTTATAAATTTTGTGATATACTTCTCTCAAAATATCAAAGCATATCTTCAACCAAGGGGAGGGGTGTTGTATGCGTAGGTTTTTGCTTTTGGCGCTTGTTTTTTCTTTTGCGGCGATGGCTTTTTCTGCATCCATACCGAAAGATACGGTCGTAATAGGGATGAACACAGGGATTTTTATCTCCTTTGATCCTGCCGTTTGCTACGAGGTGGAACCTGCGATAATGGTTATGAACATCTACAGCGGCCTTTTCAAATTGCAAGAGATTAACGGCACGATTCAGGCAGTTCCGGAACTTGCTGAGAGTTATGATATCTCTCAGGATGGCAAAACATGGACATTTCACATTCGAAAGGGTGTGAGTTTTGCAAATGGTGATCCTGTAAATGCCGATGCGGTTGTCTATTCGGTAAAGCGCGTTCTGCAATTGAAGAAATCTCCGGTTTGGCTTTTTGAATCGCTCGGATTGAATGCCAATAACATGAATGAGACTGTAAAAAAGATCGACGATTACACGGTGCAAATAACAATGGACAAATCTTACGCTCCGAATATAGTCATGTCCATCTTTGCCGAAAGTTGGGGAGGTATAGTCGATCCTAAAGTTGCTCAGTCTCATGATGTATCAGGCGATATGGGATCGGCCTATCTTGCCGATCACAGCGCCGGCGCAGGTCCATACATTCTCAAATCCTGGCAGAGAAACAACATGATAGTTCTTGTTGCAAACGATAAGTACTGGAGAGGCGCTCCGAGAATAAAGACGATAATAATAAGGGATATGCCGGAATCCACAGATCAGCAACTTGCCCTCAAAAGGGGAGATATAGACATAGCCTGGAACTTGACGCCCGAACAGGTCAATTCCTTGAAGGGAGATCCAAATTTCAACGTGGTGAGTGTTCCGGCCCAATCAAATGAGTATTTAGCGGTGAATGCAGGCTGGGGACCATTTAAAGATGTACGCGTAAGACAGGCCGTTAAGTACGCGATAGATTACGATTCTATCATCAAAAATATAGCCGGTGGATACGCGATAAAAGTTCAGGGCTTTATTCCTTACGGATATCTTGGGTACGTTTCAGATATGCCATTTGATCAGAACATATCGAAGGCTAAGGAATTGCTTGCTCAGGCAGGTTATGCAAATGGTTTTGAAGTTGAACTTGTCACTAACACAACGGAACGCAGAAGGAACGAAGCGATAGCGATCCAGGCCGATCTCGCAAAAATAGGTATAAAGGCAAATATAACTATAATGCAGGCGTCCCAGATGTACACGAAGATGAGAGAACAGGGAATTCAGATGATTATCGCCGGATGGGGAATAGATTTCCCGGATCCGGACGCACTTGCCAAGCCCTTTGCGGATTACAGGGTAAAACAACTTGCGTGGAGGATGATGTGGTATGACGATCATGCGGCTGACCTTGCAGAGGCTGCCGGATTTGAATTGAATCAAACGAAGAGGGTTGAAATATACAAAGAATTAACGAATTATTGGTTCGATAACGGGCCATTCGCAATACTATATCAGCCTTTAAGTTACTGGGGCACAAGAGCGGAATTGAAAGGTTTCGATCAAACTGCAAAAGGGTATTCGCTCGCTTTTGACTTGACAAAAATGTACAAATAGGGGATAGGGAATGAAACTCGGCTCCTACATATTAAAAAGAAGTCTTTTAATGCTTCTTGTGATGTTTGGAGTACTTGCCATCGTTTTTGCCATTGTTCATGTGATACCTGCCGATCCGGTAGGGGCACTCCTTGGAGGGAATGCCCCTCCGGATGTTGTCGAAAGAATGAAGGAACAATTAGGCCTTAATAAACCCCTCTTCGATCAGTTCGTCAATTATGTGTGGGGAGTTGTTCATGGTAATCTTGGAAATTCTATACAATCTGGTCGTCCGGTCATTCGGGATATAGAGGAATACTTTCCGGTAACTCTTCAACTTTCGATAGCATCCATAATAATATCTATCTTTTTCGGTATATTTCTCGGGATTTTCTCTGCCATTTACAGAAACAGATGGATCGATCATTTTTCGAGGATCTTTTCAATCCTCGGGGTGTCCATGCCCGTGTTCTGGACAGGCCTCATCCTTCTACTCATCTTTTACTATATTCTCGGGTGGCTTCCGGGGACGGGACAGTTAAGCCTTTTTGTCATCCCGCCCGAAAAGATCACAGGAATGATACTTGTCGATTCACTTTTGGAAGGAAACTGGGAAGCCTTCTGGGATGGCCTGAGACATTTAATACTTCCAGCCGCCGTACTTGGATACGCCGCAACCGCTTCAATAGCGAGAATAACTCGTGCGAGTATGTTAGATGTGTTGAACCAGGACTACATAAGAACGGCAAGAGCTAAAGGCATGCCAAAAAGGATTGTTATCTACAGACATGCCCTTAAAAATGCGCTAATTCCTGTTATAACGATTATAGGTCTGACCTTCGGAGGATTACTCGAAGGAGCCGTCTTGACCGAGACTGTCTTTGGCCTTCCTGGTCTTGGAAGGTACATAGTAAATGCACTTTTGGTTCTCGATTACCCCGCAATAATGGGTGGAACTCTTTTCATAGCGCTTGTGTATTCACTCGTTAACCTTTCAGTTGATCTTATATACGCCATACTCGATCCGAGAATGAGAGTGTGAGGTGATCGAATGACCCTGACAGAAAAGATTTCTGATTTTATAGAAAAGAGAAAGCCAATTTTGGAGGACTGGAAGCACACGTTTTTCCTATGGAAAAGGACGAAATTGGCGATCATTGGCACCGTTATAGTGATCGTCTTCGTGTTAGTGGCGATTATCGGTCCATTCTTAATTCCTTACGATCCGCTTTCACAAAATATGTCAGAGAGGCTTCAACCTCCAAGTTTAAGGCATTTTTTTGGAACGGACCAGTTTGGAAGGGATATCTTTAGCCGTGTCATAAGTGGCGCCATGATAGAGGTGGAAATAATAATAATTGTATCTATCATAAGTGGAGGAATAGGATTGATTCTCGGGGTAATAGCGGGATATTTTGGGGGCGCAATAGATGAGATACTCATGAGAGCAACTGATATGTTTCTTGCCTTTCCAAGTTTGATACTCGCTATGGCCTTCGCCGCAATGTTGGGACCGAGCCTTATCAACACGATAATAGCCATTTCGCTTGTCGGCTGGACGGTCTTTGCGCGACTCGCAAGGGCCGAGGCTATGAAGGTAAAAACCCAGCCTTACATAGAAGCCATAAAGGCGCTTGGAGCGAGTAAAACAAGGATAA
>PNIW01000085.1 GCA_002878315.1 Mesoaciditoga sp.
TTCTCTGTAAGAAACTATTTCACGGGCCTTAATTTTACCTATCGAAGGAAGGTTTTCTATCTCTTTAGCCGTTGCAGTGTTTATATTTATCTTTTTTTCTTCGCCATTACTTGATACGGTCGAAACGCCCGTAATAAATCCGGAAAATCTGTTAAGCGTTGAAGGACCTATTCCTGGCACTTTTAAAAGATCTTCAAGACTTACAAAGGGACCGGTCTTTTTTCTGTAATCAACTATTGCCCTCGCCTTTGAAGGACCTATACCTGGCAACATTTCAAGGGTTTTTTCATCGGCAGTGTTGACATTTATGGGAAAGACGGAAGAAGTTGCCGATACCGCCATCGTTTTATCTGATTTCTTTATCCCTTCTCTCAGAGGAGCGATTGCCGATATGAAAATTCCTATCGCAAAAATTAAAATTACACTACCCAGTACGATCCTTGTACGGGTACTCATTTATCAAGGTATCTGCCTTATTAGCCAAGACGAGACCGTTGACTGTACCACGGAAGTTACGGCCGGATTTGCGCTTATCGAATTTGCGTAATTCAAAGCCGCGTTGTAGCCGGTAAAAACGCCTATGAAAAGGGCCGAAAGGTTTAAATAATCTATCTTAAAGGCAGGTATTCCAATATTTCTGAGTGCATTGACAAGCGCAAGGACCCTGTCGGGATAAGGAGAAGAAAGGATCTGTATTGAGTACGTTGTACCTTTTCCCGGATAGGCGACGTAATAAATACCATTACTCTTGGTTATTTCGTAAGTTGTAACTCCAGACAATATCGCGTCTACTCCGCTTAAACTTGTCGCCGTCGTTGTGAGAAGGCTTATCGATGGGCTAAGCGACGGAGCCGCTCCAGCGATCAGAGACATTAAAGGATTCGTAGAGGATGCGACAACAGTCTGGGCTGGCTGCGAAGAAGATGGCTGAGGCTGTGTTGTTAAACTCTGAAGGTTCGAGATTAAACTGCCAACCTGATTTGAAAGCGCCGAAAGGTTTGACTGGGTTGTCGATATTTTTTGATCTTCGGACAAAATCTTTGCAGAAAGATCGGCATACATATTTCTCACATACAATGTCAAAGAGGCTATTGTCGATGACTGGGTTGCAACGATCCTTTCTATCTTCGCCATCTGATCGTTTAAAGATGCCGTCGTGCTTGCCACATAAGAGGTCATTGATGCGACACTTGTCTGCGTCTGAGCGATCTTTTGATCGAAATTCGAGATTTTGGCAGTCAATACTCCCGCCCAGATGACGGCAACAAGTCCTATTATTATTGCAATTATCAAAAGAATAAATCTAAGATCAAAATTTTCTTTATCCATTCGAGCACCTCTATGGTATCGTTCTTATGAGCCATGAAGAGGCTCCTGATCCAACTATCGATGTTACATTGGGTGAGATCGCGTTGGCATATGAAGATGCAGAATTATAATCCGGAAATACCCCTATAAATAGTCCAGACTGAGATGAATAGTCTATTTTAAATGCTGGCACTCCCGCGCTCCTTAAAGACTTAACCAAGGCAAGAACTCTATCCGGGTAAGGAGAGGACAATACCTGTATTGAATAGGTAACTCCGCTTCCGGGGTACGCAAAATAATAGAGGTTATTCATTTGCGTTATTTCATAAGTATTTGTAGATGAAAGTAATGGCTTCAGAGCATCAAGATTTGTAGATGTTATCGTTGTAAGGGAAATGCTCGAACTCAAAGATTCTGGAGCATTTGCAAGCAACAAAGGATATGTTATAGATTGAAGGCTTATGTAAGTCGACTGAAGCGTTGGAAGGTTAACCGACACGCTTGATGAAAGCCTTGTTGTACTTACACTTTTTAATTTTGCTATACTCGCAGTTAGACTTGCAATGCGAGTTGTCAAAGAAGCAACGGCTGTTTGGGCGCTTGAAGCTTTGCGATCTATGCTGCTTATCTTTCCACTCAACGATGCAACCCATATAAGGGCTCCAAGTGCAACGACTATAAATACGACAAGTAGAACCACTCTTACCACAGAGTACATATTCTGCTTATCCATTTTAACCTCCCTTTATATCAACCCTTTTGAATGGGCCGAATAAATCATCTCTGCCAAGAAACCAGGGAAGATTTGATAATCCATAGTCTTCCCTATTCTTACAGGCAATTTCATCTTCAAAGGCTCATCGTAAGAGGAAATCTGATCTATGGCAGACGAAAAATCAAAATGGGCATTTGAAGACATCTTCAAAATAGAATAAATCCTGTTCATCTCATCTTCTGAGATAAATCCGAGTTTGTAAGAGACAAAAGATTCGATCATAACACCGTAGTAAAGGGCAACAAGGTATGGAATATTCAACTGGGACGCTGTCATGAAAGCGCGGGCACTTTCCTCTCCAACGTTTACCTGACCTGTGTTTATCTTCAGCCTAAGACTTTCAAAGATCATGTGAGATATAACTTCATAATTGCTCATCAATTCGGAATTAAGTATCTTCTCGACCATGTCAAAAAACTTTTTCGAATGAGAAAGTCCGAAAGCGATGGCATGGATCATGGAAAGTTTTTTCTCTTCGATAAGTTGCGTTTTTGTGAATTCGACAATGTTGACAAGCACATCTGGCTGGAATCTGACCTTCATCGCATCTTTTACCCTATCGAAATTAAGATAAACTTCGTCTTTGAAAAAGCTTTCAAGTTGAGCGCTGAGAGTTGTTGGGACAAAAACTGTATCCAACCGTTTTTTATACGTTGCGAGGGCAAATCCACAGGTGTCAAGGACACTTCCACCGCCTATTGCCACAACAACGGGATCATTTATTTCAGAACTTATTATCAAATTCTGAACGTCCATCATTCCTATAACGGATTTGGCCCTTTCTCCAGCAAAGATCGGCGTGCTTTCAGCAGAACTGATAAAATCCGTGTGAAAAAGTCTTATCTTCGAATCCACTATGTAAATGAAATCTCTGCCATGATAAAGCGTCTCAATGAACTCCTGAAAATCAGCCTTCTTTTGGAGAAGATAAACGGACATCTTGTTTTGATCGCTTCGAACCGGCACAAAATCAGAGACTAATAATTTTTCATTCCCGATGATTCATCACCTGACCAAATTTTACCGCATCAAACCTTTCGACAAGGACCTTGCCATTTCTGACATAAGCAATGGCATTCATCACAGGCTCATTTAAGTGAATAACGTAATTGGCTATCTGAATTAATTCCGGCGACATAATAACGGCATATATTATCGCCTCTTCATTTCCTCTCGACCCTGCCCTTATAACGCCTCTTGCCTCTCCTATAACGACAACATTTCCACCTGCTATTATCTCTCCCCCATCGTTAAGGTTCCCTATGAGCATTATGTCTCCATCGTGTACTATGGCCTGACCAGATCTTACGGTCTTCTTTATAACCTTTGTTGGATTCATACGGGACTTCTTATCTTCTTCTTCCACAAGACTTAATTTTTCTTTTACAGATAGAGTTTTCTGCTTTACATTCTGGCTCATTTCACCGACGAGAATCTCTCCCACTTTGAATCCCATCTTTTCAACGAAAGAAATTATTTCCGTTATATCCTTCGAGTGTTTTTCCTTATCTTTTAGCATGACGGATATCTTATCATCTTCGGCGAAGAAACCATTTAACTGGGAAAATTTATTGGTTATCTGGACAAAAAGATCATCCAAATCATCGTACTCTTCTATGTAAAGCACGACTCCCCTTTTCGTCATTCTCAAATCGACATTTCCCATTACCCCACCTCTTTAACAATTTCACTTCCTGACACTGTTAATGTATTGAACAACATCTCCAACTGTGACGAATTTTTCAAGTTTATCATCATCAACCTTTATGCCAAATTCATCCTCTAATGCCATGACAAGATCGACTAAATCCAAAGAATCTGCTCCGAGATCATCCACAAAAGAAGACTTTTCTGTTATTTTATCACCTTCAACTCCAAGTTTATCAGAAATAAGTTGTTTGACCTTTTGAAATGTGTCCATGATTTATCTCCTTTCAAAAATCTTCTGGAAATTCATAACTTATTTTACCAAATTTTTCATGCGTTATTTCCCTGTGTAAGGTCAAAAGCGTTCTGTTCATATCCAAAACACCGCCTTTAAGGATAAATCCTCTTTGCATTCCGTAACTTTCTATCCTTTTAACTATGGAATCCCCTTCTCCTATCTTCTCTATCAATTCCGGCTTTATCTTTGAGAGTAAATCAAGTTCGTAATAAACAAGCGCTTCAAAATCAACCTGCTCAACGTCTATAACGTTACACAAACCCAACTTAGCGTAAAGTGTTTCATTCGAGATCTTTGGATAGGTAATGCCCGGGGTATCAAGCAACTTCATCTTATCGTCTATTCTTATCCATTGAACAGATCTTGTAACACCAGGTTTATCTCCTATCGCCGTGGCACGCTTTTTCTTGACCATATTGACAAGGGTGGATTTTCCGACATTTGGCATGCCGACGATTAATATGTTAACTTCATGATCCGACCTGAATGGCATGAAGATCTCCTGAATGTTTGGCATCTGCTTTATAGAACCGGCAAGGGTTTGGCATTCTTTTGAGAATTTTTCAACCCATCTTCTTGTGACATCATCTTCTGCAAGGTCTGCTTTGTTAAGAAAGATAAGACGCTTTTTATCCTTGAAATATGGCTCTATATCGAGAGGCCTTGTCGCCATCGGAGCCCTCGCATCGACTATCTCTATTATACCGCTTACAAGTTTTATGAGAGATTTTATGGCCCTTTTAGCCTTTTCTATATGGGACGGATACCATACTTCCATCATTTCATCACTCCAAACCTGTTAAGGGGCCATATTCTCAAAAAGGGTGTACCTATCATGTTTGACATCGGTACAAAGCCCCAGTACCTGCTGTCAAATGAATCTGTCGTGTTATCACCCATGGCAAAAAAATATCCCTTCGGTACATGAATAACTATATTACCCGAAGCGTCTCGGGTAACGTACTTTCCCCACTTTGAAACGACGGAATCGTAATAATTAGTATAGTCCATATCCTGGTTGTAATAGGCCAAAAACTGATAATCGGGACTTGAGATGTATTTTTGCGGATTTGCCATTTCATAGTAATAATTAGGATTGCTAAAAATGCCAACTTTAGTGTACAGTCGATCTTTAAGCGCAGACGGAATCTTACCGTTAACCTCAACGTTGTAAAAGTAAGGATGGCCAGGCGCTGGAATGAGTTGAACGGTATCTCCTCCCACCGCTATGAGTCTCTTAACGTATTTGACATGGCCCGCGTAATGAACGGGACTTAAAGCGTCCATAAATTTATCGAAAGGTCCGAGCATCGCCAGAGCGGATTTATCGACGAATGGCGTCCAGAAAACAACTATATCGCCTATTTTAAGATCCTTGTACTTCCACGATATCTGATCCACAAAGATCCTGTCTCCGGGCATTATGGTAGGTATCATAGAACCCGTGGGCACTATCATCGTATCGAGCACGAAAAGTTTTACGGGTATGACTATCAGTATCGCTATGACGATAGCCTTTATCCATTCCCACGTTTCATGCTTTACCTTTTTAGACAGATCATCAGACTTTTTGGCCTTTTTGTTTGCCACTTCAAACACCTTAATTGGACGGCATCTGGCGTTTTTCCTTCATTCTCGCTTTTTTACCCTTTAAAGCCCTTATATAATATAGTTTTGCCCTTCTTACCTTGTTATGCCTGACGACTGTAATCTCTTTTATGGATGGAGAATTGAAAGGGAAAATTCTTTCCACTCCTATTGCATTATGTGATATCTTTCTAACTGTAAATGTTCTTCCACCAGATGATCCGGACATCGCTATAACTGTCCCTTCAAAGACCTGGCCCCTTTCCTTTCCTCCTTCCACGACGGAAGTTGTAACTCTTATCACATCACCTATAGATATCTTTGGTAACTCCTTTTTATCGGGCAATTCCATGGCCCTTATAAGTTGATCCATCTTAAATGACCTCCTTTTAGATCAATTCTCCTATTGCTCTATCCAAAGTTATGGCAACAGCCGATCTTACCGAAAGATGATTGTAATCCGAAAAAGCCCTTATTGGTTCTAAGGATATATCGCATGTCTCAAGAATTTCTTTTGGCATTCCCTGTCCGGTTCCGAAAAGAAACAAAAAAGGTCTTTCATCTTTAACGATCATATCCTTCAAATCCGCGTAAGAGACCATATTGTCCCTTTTCTTTGCCGATGTAAAAACCTTCACAGGTTCACACCCTTCTTCCCGGGTAATGTCTTCTATCAAATCCTCGTAGTAAGAGACCATCTTAACGAGTTTTAAAGCCTCAAACCGTGAAGAATTGTAGTTTTTGCCGAAATCACTTCCCCAAAAATTCAAAACCCTTAAAACTATCTGCTTTTGGACGGGAAGGTTGTTGACTATGTAATATCTTTTGACAAGATATGTTCTGCACGTTCTCGCTATGTCGTGAACATCCATATTAACAACGGCAGTCGTTACTATTCTTCCATCCTTGCCGATGGAAGGGTAATGCAAAACGCCGACGTATATTTTATCTAACATGTCTTCTCCCTGAGCAATTCCACAATGGCCGCCTTTTCCTCAAGAGTGAAATCTCTTTTCAAAAAAAGATCCGGTCTCTTTTTGGCAGTCCTGATTATTGCATCTTTAAGAAGATATCTCCCTATTTTTGCGTGATCGCCACATCTCAATATCTCAGGAACTTCCATTCCCCTGTAAGATGGTGGCCTTGTGTAGTTTGAATGATCCAAAAGGCCTGAAAAAAACGAATCGTCTTTGACAGAGGCATGCTTTCCAACGACTCCCGGAATCATCCTCGCGATCGCCTCTATGAAGACCATCGCCACACTTTCACCACCGCTTACAACGAAATCGCCTATAGATATTTCCTCGTCAACGATCGTCATAATCCTTTCATCTATTCCCTCATACCTTCCGCAGAGAAACATCACATCGGATTTAGATGAAAGTTCTATCGCTTTTTGCTGATCGAAGATCTCTCCCTGCGGAGAAGGATAGACAATCCATGGTCTTTCATGATTTTTAAGGTATTCATCAAACATTTCAAAGACCGGCTCAACCTTCATTACCATTCCGATACCGGTACCATAAGTGTAATCGTCCGTGGTTCTGTGTCTGTCGTGAGTGTAATCTCTCAAATTTATAACGGTGAATTCTATCTTTTTAGAACTTATGGCCCGTCCGACGATTCCAAATTTCACGAAGGAATCAAAAAGTTCTGGAATGGTTGTTACAACTTCGATCTTCAAATCAGAACCACTCCATTTTTCTAACCGTTATCCTGTGGCTTTTGAGATCCATCTCCAGGATGTAATCTTTTATAACCGGGATCAAAATCTCTTCCTTCCCAATTACAAGCACATCGTTAGACCCGGTTCTTATCACATCTGTTACAATGCCGGCCTCGCTCCCATCCTCATAATAGACCGTGGACTCGATAAGTTGATAGAAATAATACTCATCTGCTTTTAAAGAAGGAAGTTCGGACTCATCGACGTATATCATCTGTCCCGCAAGATTTTTAACCTTATCAACGGAATCGAATCCATCAAATCCCATTATTTGATGGTTGCTCATTTTAGAAAGAGAGTTTATCCTTATTTTAGAAACTTTTTTGGAATTACGCCCTATCCATACATCATGATTTAAGAAGTTTTTCATGTCACGATCTTCTATGTAAGGATAGAACTTAACCTTTCCATTAAGGCCGAAGACCGAAAAAACCTTTCCTATCGCTACAAGATTCATCTGATCACCTTTAATTCAAAATCCCCCTCGCCATTTTTCAAAGATCTAAGAATCAACTCTATCGACTTTATAGTTCTTCCATCTTTGCCTATTATCTGTCCTATGTCCTCATCAGACACAAAGATCTCGTAAATGGTCTTCCCATCCCCAACACTTTCCTTGATTCTTACAAATTCAGGCTCTTTGCAAACGGATCTTATCATGAATTCAAGAGATTCTTTTATGTCCACGGTTATCCCTTTACAAAGCGCTTTTCATGGTAAGCCTTCATTATCCCATTTTTAGAAAGCAGAGATCTAACGGTTTCTGTTGGCTGGGCTCCATGCTCAAGCCAGTAGAGGGCTCTTTCATCGTCTATTTTGACTTCAAAGGGCTTCTTCATCGGATTGTAATAACCAAGAGACTCTATATAAGCACCATCTCTTGATTTGGAAGATTCAACAACGATGACCCTGTAAAAAGGTTGACCTCTTTTTCCCATTCTGGTAAGTTTGATTTTAACCATTTTGCACCTCCTTATTTCATCTGAAAGGGAAATTTCCCTAATTTTTTACCCATCTTATTGAAATTTTTAAGCATTTTTTTCATGTCTTCATAGTTCTTCATGAGTTTGTTCACTTCGGAAAGAGGCCTTCCGCTACCCTTCGCAATCCTTTCTTTTCTTGAAAAGTTTATTATCTCGGGATTTGATCTTTCCTTCTTTGTCATTGAATTTATTATGGCTTCGACATGCTTTACCTGTTCATCGTCAACTTTAAGATCTTTGACATTCTGGGCGCCAGGGATCATCTCAAGAATGGAAGATAAAGAGCCCATCTTCTTTATCTGATGAATTTGATCTAAAAAATCATCGAATGTGAACTGAGCCTTTTTGAGCCTTTTTTCCATCTCCTCCATCTTTTTCTGATCAAGATCCTGCTGAACCTTTTCAACAAGAGAGACTATGTCTCCCATACCAAGGATTCTCGAGACTATTCTATCCGGATAAAAAAGATCGAACTGATCCAATTTTTCGCCGGTGCTCGAAAATTTTATCGGCTTGCCCGTAACGTACTTTGTCGATAGCGCAATGCCTCCTCTTGCATCTCCGTCTAATTTTGTTATTATAAATCCTGTCAGGGAAAGCCTTTTATCGAATTCGACCGCCGCGTTGACAACATCCTGACCGGCCATCGAATCAAGAACCATCAAGACTTCATCGGGCTTCACTATTTTCGCTATTTCTTCTGCCTCTTTCATCATCTCTTCGTCTATTTGAAGCCTTCCGGCAGTATCGACAATGATAACGTTGCATCCCTTTTTCAAAGCAAAATCAAGCGATTCCCGGGCAATCTTGTATGGATCCTTTCTGTCTCCTGAAAAGACCGGTATATCGATACTTTTGCCGAGTGTCTCGAGTTGGTCTATCGCGGCCGGTCTGTGAACATCGTCTGCAACAAGCAACGGATTCCTTCCATTCTTCTTTTTAAGCCACAAGGCAAGTTTGGCCGCCGATGTCGTCTTTCCGCTTCCTTGAAGACCGACGATCAAAATAACTGCGGGTCTTGAGTGCAAATCAAGAGAGGCCGCTTCTCCGAAGAGTTTAAGCAGTTCATCGTTGACTATTTTTACAAACTGCTGATCCGGAGAGATATTTTGAATGACCTTTTCTCCAATTGCACGCTGGGAGATCCTGTCGGTCAATTCCTTTACAACCTTGTAATTAACATCGGCCTCAAGCAGTGACATCTTTACCTGCCTGACGGCATCCTGAATATTGCTCTCTGTTATCTTTCCCTTTCCTCTTAAAATCTTAAAGGCTTCAGATAACTTGCTCTGTAAACTTTCAAACATTTACCCACCTCTCGGTAAGTATACTCTATAAGCCGCTTTTAAGTCAATTAAGAAAAATGAAACAATTTGTGAATGACGCCGGCAAAGGAAGAGCAGTTCAAAAAGTTGAATAATATTTTGAGGTGATCCGATGAAACGAATACTTTTATTTTCAGTAATACTCGTAACACTTTCTATATTGCTCGCCGGATGCATGAACTTTTCAGGTCCATCTGTGCCTTCGATATCTTTTAGCCCTTCGAATTTCGTGGCAGGCCAAAATGTAAAGATCATCGTACAATCCAACGATCTATACTCTAATCTTGCATGCGCTCTCTCGATTGACGGGCAAAATCTCACAGTTACTGGCACAAATGACACATTTACCGCTACCTGGACGGCCATAAGCGGTATACACACAGTTGTTGCGACCGTCACAGACGTGTACAATCATTCTTCAGAAAATATAAGGGTGATAAATGTATCCTCGCCATATCCTCCAAGGATATACAAAGTTTCCATCTCACCATCAAGCCCTCAAGGTGGTCAGATCGTCTCTTTTACCTTCTCTGCGACTTCACAGATAGGCCTTTCTTCCGAGGAAGTAAGTCTCGATTCTCAGCCTTTGCCAGTAACTGTAATTTCACCGTCAACTTTTATGTCAACCTCTACAATCACACCCGGAGATCATACACTTTCTATAAGTGTCTCCGATAAAATGGGCACAACTTCCTCGACATCGATTTCTTTTACGGCGTCGAACTATCCCTACCCGCAGATAAAAAGTTTTTCATGGACGCCGCAGTATCCTTCCCTTTCGAACTCTTACGTGACCTTCAAAGTTTCAGGATACGATCCTATGGGTTTTATTCCCTACATAACAGTTGACGATCTTCCACTCAACGTTGCACCTTCTCCGTCCTCTTCGATGACGTACGTTGCAACATGGAATGTAGTGGCAGGATATCATACGGTCAACGTTGTTTTGAAGGATTCTTTAGGATGGTTTAACGAGAAGACATATCATATAGCCGTAACGCCCCAGACTAACAACATGATAATTCAGGCCGGGATAACGCCTTCAAATATTCAACATGGTCAAAGCGCAACTGTAACGGCCGTTGTTTACAATTACTATCCCCCGATGAAAACGATCAGACTTTACATAGACGGAGGCCTTGTATACACAGCCTACTCCACAGACACGCTAATTTACAGATTCACACCCTCAGATGGTCCGCACACCGTAACGATAATCGCGAATGACAATTTTGAAATGAAATCCACATCTTTTAACTTCGATGTTTCATACAATCCGAAATCGTATCCGCCTTATCTTCTTCCGACATTTACTCCACATGCGACTGCGGGCATTTCAAAGATTTTAACTGTCAAAACTTACGCGACAGCCCCCGGGGCATCGATACAAAGAGTCAGTTTCTACAATATTCTTAACGCTTCAAGTATAGGAAACGTCTCAAATGGAAATAACAATACGTATGCCATATCCTGGGTCCCGGATAAAGCGGGAGTAATACCAATAAGAATAGAAAGTATCGATTCAAACAATACGATATCTTCGACGATTGTAAATGTGAACGTTTTGCCGAATTACATAAACAACAACGGTCCAGTTATATACCCTTATATCTCTTCTTTGGTCGAGCAATCGGATTTTGTAACCTTTGGTGCGAGTATTGTTTCCCAGAGCAAAATCGCGGATGTCGAGATGTGGATAGACAGTATTCCTCTCACCCCTTCCAAAAGTTCAACGGGGCTTTACACAATTCGATGGATTGCTTCGGCAACTGGCACGCATCTTTTCAGAGTTTATGCCCAGGATATTCGGGGAAGATCTTCAACATCTAATTTCTATTTTTACGTCTATCCCGGAAATTTACCAGAGGTTGAGGCATTTGCAACTCCTTCATCAATGTATCTCGGAGGTCAGATCACCTTTGGCGCCACCATAATTAAATCAAGCGCGGCAATAAATTACGTTAATTTTTACGTTGACGGAAATGAGATAGGATCTGTAAGTGAACCTCCATACATTTTGCGCTGGACTCCACAGAGTCAGGGATCCCACACATTGATGGTTGAGGCAGTCAACGTTTACGGAAAGAAAGGATATGCGAACGCCTATTTTAACGTCTTCAAGGATATGACGCCCCCTTCTCTCGAGATCTCGGCACCGTCAACGGCATCGACTAACTCTATAGTCCGGATAAGTGCTATTGCCACAGACACGATAAGTGGAATTAATTATTTAGAATTACAGATCTATTCTTCGAGAGAGCCACAACCCTATCCGAATCTAATCCCTATCGTTGTAAAAGATTTTAAGTCAAATGCTTTTGAATTTGACTGGCAACCGGTAAATCCAGCAACCTATACGATATACGTTATGGCTTACGATAATGCGGGAAATATGACCAAAAAATTCTTGACTGTCAATGTAAAAAATTAACAAAAAAAATCAGGCAATTATCTTGCCTGATTTTTTATTTATGGATTTACTTTAGATTTTTCGGGAAAGTTATTCCTTCTCTTACTTCTTCGACAAGAATTTCAATTGCCTTTTGAACCTGAGGATCGGAGAAATCTATCTGGGCCGTGCTTTGCGTGGACATAACAACACTTTGAATTAAAGCCTTGTAACTCTCATTTTGAGTTGGTGTGGCCCCCGAAGAGACAACATAGTCGGGCTCTATTCCCTTAAGGTTTATATCCTGACCATTCGGAGTGAAGTAATGGTCTGTAACCAAAAGTAATAATCCGCCATTGCTGAGTTTGAATTCCGTTTGAACGGCAGCCTTACCAAAAGTTCTCTCTCCAACCAAAACTCCCACATGATTGTCTCTTAAAGCGGCCGATACTATTTCGGAAGAAGAGGCCGATCCGTAATTTACAAGCACAACGACCGGTATTTTCGGATCAAGCCCTCCGTAGGAGAAGAACGGATATTCATTTCCATTTTTGTCCCTCATCGTGATTATCAATTTACCTTTCGGCAAAAACTGACTTGCGACATCGAGGGCCGCCGTGAACAAACCACCGGGATCATTTCTGAGATCGAGAATCAAGGCCTGAATATGATCATTTAAAAGCAAAGCGAAGGCTTTATTGAAATCATTGGCGGTGGTCTCGCTGAAATTCGTTATTCTGATGTAGCCTATTTTGACCGAAGAAGCCTCAAAAGTTGTGTATTTGACAGTCTTTAGCTCTATCTTCGCCCTCGTTATTTTAAATGTCATCGTTGCGTTATCCGAAGGCCTGTAGACAACTATCGTAACGGTCGATCCGGGACTGCCGCGCAACGCATCGACGGCATTTGCGTATCCAAGAGATTTAACGCTTGTACCATCTATAGACATTATAAGATCGCCACTTTTAACTCCGGCTTTTTCAGCGGGCGATCCGTACATCGGGCTTATAACCTCTATGGCATTTCTTGTTGCGTTGTAAGTTACTTCTGTGCCTATTCCGCCGTACTGTGATGAAGTCTGGATGTTAAACTCGCTCGCCTCGCTTGGCGGAAAATAGTAAGTGAAATGACTTCCGAGATTTGCAATTATTGCATTTATGGCTGCGTCCTGAAGTGTTTCAAAATTCACGGAAGATTCGTTGTAATAATACATCTTTATGAGTTTTAAAACCTCTCCGACCGTATCGGAATTAGACTGCGCTATAGTTTCAGTCGCCCATGCAATCCCGATCAGGGCCGAGATTAAAAATATTGCCACAATTATCTTTTGATACCTTCTCATTTGAAATCTCCTTTCAACGGTATTTAAAGATCGCCTTTAAAAGCGATTCCAGTTTTTCTTCATTCTGCGGATCTAATTTTACACATTCGTAAGCGTAATTCTGGGCTATGATTCTGCTGACAGCATCAAGGGCAGATTTTATTGCGGATATCTCTATGAGAATGTCGGGACATTCCCTGTCATTTTCTAACATTGATTGGATACCTCTAACCTGCCCTTCTATTCTTTTTAACCTTTTGATCGTTTTTCCCTTCTCTGCCTTTTCCATTTTCATCCTCCAGCACAAAATCAATCATTCCTTTTATCTTGTCGGCCGAAATTATCTTCGCTTTCAGTTTGTCTCCGATTTTGAATGTTTTTCCATGTGTGCCTGTAAGTGTATTGAACTTTTCGTCATGAATGTAATAATCGTTGAGAGTAGAGATGTGAATTAGCCCGCTTATGGCCTTATCCGGTATTTCAACGAAAAGTCCAAAGTCTGTAACGCCAGTTACAACCACGTCGAAGACCTCTCCAATATGATTTTGAGCGTATTCTATCTTTTTCATGGATATAAGGTCTCTTTCGGCCTGATCCGCTATAATCTCCCTTTCGGAGGAATGTTTTGCTATTGATGGCAAGATCTTCGAATATCTTTCTACATCTTCGCTGGAGAACTTGCCTCTTTCAATGTATATTTTTAAAAGCCTGTGAACCATAAGGTCTGGATATCTTCTTATTGGGCTTGTAAAGTGCGTGTAATTCAAAGATGCAAGGCCGAAATGACCGACATTTGTTTCTGAATAGACGGCCTTCTTCATCGATCTGACAAGAAGGCGCTGAATTACCATTTCGAGAGGATGGCCCTTTATCTGTTCTAAAATTCTCTGAAGCATTATGGGCTGTATATTTTCCATGATCTTGAATTTTATGCCTATCGCTCTCAAATATTCAGATAGTTCGGCTATGGTCTCGACATCTGGCTTTCCGTGGATCCTGTAAATGAATGGAAAACCAATTCTATCGAAAAGTTCTGCAACAGATTCATTTGCGCTTATCATGAACTCTTCTATCATCATTTCGGCGATATTTTGTTTTCTCAAGACTATGTCTTTAACATACCCGTTCTCATCTACGATCACTTTAACCTCGTCTGAGGCAAATTCTATAGAGCCTCTTCCGAGTCTGCTCGTCTTTATGGTATGCGCGAGATCTCTCATCATCTCAAGGTCTTTTCTTATAAATCCAATTTCATTTTCTATTTCCTCATCCGGATCTTCAAGTAATTTTGTAACCTTGGTATATGTGAGCCTTTTTACAGATCTTATGACGCTTTTCGAAAACTGCTTTTTAAGTATACGGCCGTATTCGTCTATTTCCATCTCTGCAGAAACCGTAAGCCTGTCCTTCCCTTCAACGAGACTGCAAAGATCGTTGGACAATTTGAAAGGCAACATCGGTATGACCGTATCTATGAGATAAACACTCGTTCCCCTTTTAAAGGCTTCGATGTCTATGGGGTCTCCTTCTTTGACGTAATTCGAAACATCGGCAATGTGAACACCGAGCAGGTAATTTCCATTCGGAAGTTTCTCTATTGAGACCGCATCGTCAAAATCCTTCGCATCTTCTCCGTCTATCGTAAATACATGCTTGCCCCTGAAATCCTTTCTACCTTCAATATCCTTTTCTTCGACATCATCGGGGAGTTTTTTAATAGCCTTAATGACAGATTTTGGAAATTCTCCAGGCTTTGGCAGATTATACTTTTCTATGACGCTTGGAAGATCGGATTGAGGAAGATCCGCTCTTCCTATTTTTTCGACGATCTCTACCGTTCCTTCGGCATTTGAGTCGGGATACCTTGTTATCCTTGCAACAACTTTGTCTCCATCCTTAACATCGATTGAGTCTTTAAAATAAACTCTGAACTCGTATATTATTCTTGGATCATCGGGTATTAAATACCCGAAATTCGTCCACTGAGACTTGTAAACGCCCACAATTCTATTCAGGGATCTTTCAAGGATCTTGACAACCCTTCCCGAAGGAATATCATCTTCATTTTTCATTATCTCGACGAGCACCTTATCTCCGTTCAAAGCCCACATTGTGTTGGCTATTTCCACAGAGGCTTCCCTGCCAGAAGAAGATGTCACAAAGGCCTTTTTGCCCGATCTCGTGAATTTTATAATGCCTATCATCTCATTTTCCTTCACTTTGTGCCATTTACCGCTTCTTGTCCTGTAAATAAATCCTTCTTCCTCAAGATCTTCAAGCAATTTTTTCAATTCTTCAACGTTTGAATTTGTCCTTTGGGCGAGTCCTGTTATCGTCGAAGGAGTGTAAGATTTAGAATTAAAATATTTGATAAGTTCTTCTCGTGTCATTCGATCATTCCTCTCATATTTTCGTTTCTTACAATCGTCAAAATCTTTTCGAATTCCTTTCCCATGTAATGATCCCTTTGCAAATGAGAAACATTTGAATTTATAAGGTCTACCAATGGTTCTATCTTCTTTCCTGTCCGAAGCGGAAGATGGTATCTTACACCCTTTGATGCAATCATAGCCTCTATCGCTGTTATCTTGGAAACATTTTCGAATATTTTTCTGCTTTTAACGGCAGCAATCGTTCCCATGGAAACATGATCTTCCTGATAGGCAGAAGTCGGAATAGAATCGACGGAGGCTGGATGTGAAAGCACCTTATTTTCGCTGACTAAAGACGCCGCCGTGTACTGCCACATCATCATTCCAGAGTTAAGGCCGGCCTTCCCGTCGGCCAAAAATGGAGGAAGACCCGACACAAGAGGATTGACAAGTCTGTCTATTCGCCTTTCCGTTATATTTCCAAGTTCGCTCAAGGCTATGCCGAGAAAATCGGCGGCAAAGGCCATTGGCTCTCCGTGAAAATTTCCTCCGCTTAAAACCTCATCCTCAAAGACGAGAGGATTATCGGTGACAGAATTCATTTCGATCTCAAGTTGCTTTTCTACGTAATCGAGTGTATCCTTTACAGCGCCGAGAACCTGAGGAATAGCCCTTAGAGAATAGGCATCCTGAACTTTCGGGCAATTTATGTGCGAGGCCCTTATTTCGCTGCCCGCGAGATATTCCATTATACGTGACGCGACATATCTTTGACCTTCGTACGGCCTTAACTCGTGTATACGGGCATCAAATGGCGTCGTCGATCCCTTCAGAGCATCTATTGAGATAGAGGCAGTTATAAGTGAATTTTCAAAAAGCACCTTCGAATCGTACAAAACAAGGGCAAGGATGGCCGTCATTGCCTGCGTTCCATTTGTGAGGGCAAGTCCCTCTTTTGCCGAATATTTCAGAGGCTTTAATCCTTCAATTTCGAGGGCCTTTGAGGCATCGATTACCTTTCCGCGGTAAATGACATCGCCTTCTCCCATCATTGCGAGCGCAACATGAGCAAGAGGTGCGAGATCGCCGCTTGATCCGACAGATCCCTGAGAAGGAACTACGGGAATAATGTCCCTGTTCAAGAATTCGACTATCTGATTTACAGTCTCAAGTTTTACTCCTGAATATCCGCGAGAAAGAGAGAATGCCCTCAAAAGCATCATCGCCCTTGTACTCTCTTCATCTAAGATGGGACCAACGCCGACGGAGTGACTTCGAACTAAATTTGACTGAAGATCGTCTATCTCCTCTTTTGATATTTTTACGGTCGCAAGACCTCCGAATCCTGTATTTATTCCATACATGGCTTTGTCCGAATGCAAAAGTTTTTCAACATTTTTTCTCGAACCATTGATCCTCTCGGCCGCCTTTGGTGATATTTCAATCTTCATTTTTCTCTTCGCGACATTGGCAACATCTTCTAAAGTTATCCTGTCTTCTATAATGTAATTCATAATGTTTCCTCCTCAAGAACTCTTTTTTCCTCCTCAAATTCATAAATCTGTCTTATGATCTCTTCTGCCTCTTTCTCAATCTTTTCCTTATCTTTGAGAATCTCAACGAGTTTGTAATGATCAGTGCAACTCAACATTTGAGATTCAAGATCCTTTATTTTTTCATTCAAAATATTCAATCTATCTTCACCTTTTGAAATCTCGGCCTCTAACTTTTTTATCTTGTTTTTGATCCTTCTTTTCTTTTCAAAATCCTCATTCGAAGTTGAAAGGACTTTGGCGTTGTTGAAAGAACTTCTGAGAAAATCTTCCACCATTTCATAATTTTCAAATTTATGCAATCCTTCTGCGTCCATTATAAAATATAAATCGGCTATATGCTCTGCAAATTTGAGATCATGTGTCGTGAAAAGGATCGCACCGGCATATCTTGAAAGAGTATCTTCCAAGGATTCGATCATGTAAAGGTCAAGATGGTTTGTAGGCTCATCTAAAATAAGAAAATTTGGATCATCTATCAACGCTTTTGCCAATTGGTACCTTACAAATTCACCCCCGCTCAAGGAAGAAATCTCTTTGAAGACGTCATTTCCTTCAAATCCAAATCTTCCAAGGTACTTCCTCACTTCAAAATCCTTCCAAAGAGGTACAAGTTTCCATATGTCTTCGATCATCTGCTTTCTGCTTCTATCTGCCCCTACCGTATCAACGAAAGCAAAGTGGGTATTCGGACCCCAATCAAGCGCTTCCTTTTTTGAGATCAGCGCTTTAAGCAAAGAACTCTTTCCTATTCCGTTTCTGCCGAGGAGCGCGACTTTTTGGCCGTTGTGAATTTCAAAGGAAAACTTCCCTATGTACTTGTTTCCAGCGAATACGTCCAGATCATCAACCCTTAAAATCACGTCTTCACTTACACCTTTTGTTTGAAACTTGATCTGGGTAAAGGTTTTACGCTTTTCGAATTCGAAATCCTTTCTTTCCTCCAATAATTTCTCAACGAACTTTTCCTTTGATTTGGCCTGCTTGATTGCCTTGTCCCTTCCCCATTCTCTGTAGCGTTTTATGGCTTTTTGGGTTTCATTTATCTTCTTATCAAGTATTTTGGTTTTATTTTCGATCGTTTTGAGAAAATTCTCCTTCTGTAAAAGAAAATCGCTGTATTTGCCATCGTAAGATCTTATAGTGCCGAAATCTATGTCCCATATTTTATCCGGAATTCTTTCCATTAAATTTCTGTCATGTGTTGCTATTATAACGGCTCCCTTAAGTTCTGGAATCGTATCGTTCAAAAATTCCATTCCATATATATCGAGATAATTACCCGGCTCATCCAAGATCATAAGATCTGGATCCATTATCATCAATTTTGCGATCTCAAGTTTGGTTATCTCTCCGGCACTCAAAGTTGAGATCTTTCTGTCAAAATCTTTTTCTGAAAATCCAATTCCCTTTAGCATCTCCCTGACTCTTTTTTCTGCCGAATAAACATCGAGCGATTCGGCCTTGGAAAGAGCGAGATCGTATCCGTCTATGTCTTTTTTAGCCGCATTTTCGATTGCTTTTTCATAATAATGAAAAGCCATATCAAAAGCCAAAAGGCCTTCTTCATAAAGTGTTCGGTCCTTATCCATTCTAAATTGGCTTAAAGTTCCCATCTGGCGGCCGAAGAAAAATACCTTTCCATCGCTTTGCTCTATCTCGCCATTTAAAATCTTTAAAAAAGTTGTCTTTCCAGAACCATTTGGACCTATTAGGACGATCTTTTCTCCTTCTTTGACCTGAAGGTTCACCTTTTCGAATAACAGATTGTCGCCAAATCTCATTTCGAGATCTTCTATCTTAAGAATCATCTCTGCCTCCGCAAGAATTATAACATTTCTTTATGGTCAATGCTTTAATTTGTCAATTTTCAATTTTTAATTCTCAATTTTCAATTTTTAATTTTATCTTACGTGATACCCACTACCCGCCACCTGCTTATTTATGTAGATATCTGGTATAATTCATGTATGAAGATATCAAGGATGGCAATCTGGCTTGCGATAGTATCTTTGCTTTCGACAGTCTCGATCTCGATAGGACCTGTTCCGTTAACTCTTCAGGTATTTGCGATATTTTTAATGGCTTTTTTTCTTTCGCCACTCGATGCTTTGGTGGTAATGATTGGCTATACGTTACTTGGAGCGATCGGCCTTCCAGTCTTTGCCGGGTCCGGAGGTATTGGAACAATAATTAGTCCGGTTGGGGGATATATCTTAGGATTCATCCCATCTGCCGCCATCGCGTCTTTCGGATGGAAAAAGAATGGCGCATATAGATTTGTAATTTTATCGATAGCGCTTCTTACAATATACATTTTCGGCGTTGGCGTACTTTATCTTTATCTCCATAGCCTTAGAAATTCAATCAAAGTAGGATTCCTGCCATTCATATGGATAGACGCGATAAAGATTTCTCTGGTCTTTCCGCTTGCAAATAAGATATCAAAAATTCAGTCGATCCGGTCTAAAATGTGATTCTTCAAATTCTCGGTTGAAAAATGACACGTTCCCACTCCTTGCAGAAGTGTGAGAATTCTTGCCAATAAAGTTAAAGTTGGTTTAGCATCTTTATCAAAAAAAATCATTGTATTTATAGATATTGTAAGATATATCAATTTATATTGAAGAAATACAAGTTATCAATAGATATAGAAAGATAAATAGAATATTTGGCAGAAATTCACTTATAATTGCCTATAATCGCTGAATTCTACACTTAGAAACATGATAAGTAAAATGATATATTAAAAAAAGTGGATAGCCGGGTCAATTTTAACAGATTTGGAGGCGCTGGATGAAATACATTTTGAAAAGGGTTATCTTTTTTCTCATCACTCTATGGGCGGCTTTAACCATAAATTTCATTCTCCCAAGAATGATGCCAGGAAACCCGGCAGAGGTTATGATAGCGAAGTTTCAGGGTAGACTAAATCCTCAGGCAATAAGTGCCCTCGAGATTGCCTTCGGTATAAATACCCATGAAAGTATGCTTGCCCAGTACTGGGACTATCTCGGAAGAATGGCAACGGGTAATTTTGGAATATCTGTCAGTTTCTATCCAACAGCTGTTGCTCAGGTTCTGGCGCAGGCAGTTCCCTGGACATTAGGACTTGCCGGGATATCAACGGTTATAGCCTTTATACTCGGAACGCTTTTGGGAATTAGGGTTTCGTGGAAAAGGAATTCTGCCTCGAGTAGTTTTGCAGTCCCGATAGCGTTTTTTCTCAATTCAATGCCGTATTTCTGGTTCGCGCTGATAGTTGAATACGTCTTTGCCTTTGTCTTCGGATGGTTTCCTTTGGGCGGAGCATATTCATCCTCATCCGGCCTTTCCGGACTGGCATTAGTATGGTCTGTTCTGTACCACGCGATACTCCCTGCGGCAACTATAATCATAACGGCAATGGGAGGATGGATGCTGACGATGAGAAACAACATGATAAGCGTCCTTTCAGACGATTACATAACCTTTGCCTTTGCACAAGGTCTGCCAGAAAAGGAAATAGAGATGAATTATGCGGCTCGTAACGCCATATTGCCGAGTTTTACAGGTTTTGCGATGGCAATCGGCTTCGTCATAAGCGGTGTTCTTTTAACGGAGATCGTTTTCTCATATCCTGGAGTCGGGTACCTGCTTTATCAGGCCGTTTTGAACATAGATTATCCTCTCATGCAGGCCATCTTCCTTTTCATAACAGTAGCGGTTCTTGTCGCTAATTTCATTGCCGACATAGTTTATGTCTTCCTTGATCCAAGAGCAAGATCGGGTGGTGAATGATGTGAATTATGTAAAACTCTTTTTCAAAAACAGGAAATCAGCAATAGGGGTTATAATCTTTCTTTCTTTTGTCGTAATAGCGATCTTCGCTCCATGGATAGCCCCTTACTCTCCAAATTCGATGGCCTTTACTCCTCTGCAGGGTCCGAGTTGGAAACACTGGCTGGGGACGACAGCCGTCGGTCAGGATATACTTTCTCAGGTTATATGGGGTACAAGGCTGTCATTGATGGTCGGACTTATAACCGGAGGTATAGCGACTGCCATCTCCGTAATAATGGGTCTGACTTCGGGGTATCTCGGAGGGATTACGGATGACATTTTGATGACCATTACGAATATCTTCCTTGTCATCCCGGGTCTTCCCCTCATAATCATAATAAGTGCCTTCATAGTCGTAAAGGGCGTATGGACGATAATCTTTGTCATATCCTTGACTGGATGGGCCTGGGGGGCGCGAACATTAAGATCTCAGGTCTTAACTTTGAAAAACAGGGATTATGTCAAGGCGTCGGTTGTAACCGGTGAGAGTTCAGCGCACATAATTTTTTCGGATATCTTCCCGAATATGTTGAGTCTTGTAGTTGCGAATTTCTTTGGAGCGGCCGTTTATGCCGTTTTAAGCGAGGCGGGGCTTGAATTTTTAGGTCTTGGCGATTCGAGTGCAATATCATGGGGAACGATTCTTTACTGGGCACAAAATAATCAGGCGCTGCTTTTCGGATTGTGGGAATGGGCGGCCGTGCCGGGATTGCTCATAGCGTTACTGGGGATGTCATTTGCCCTTATGAACTTTGCAGTTGACGAGTTAACGAATCCAAGGTTGAGGAAGCGATAAGATGGATGCATTGCTAAAAGTTAAAGATCTGAATGCAGGATACGAATTCACTAATTTCAAAACATGGGCAGTAAGGAATGTTTCCTTTGAACTAAATAAAGGTGAATTTCTTGGCATAGCGGGGGAATCTGGATGTGGAAAGTCCACACTCGCCTTTGGAGTCATAAGGTTACTCATGCCTCCCGGCAAAATTTTCTCTGGTTCGATAGAATTCAACGATATAGATTTGATGAAGATCGACGACGAGAGTTTGAGAAAGATGAGATGGAAGGAATTTTCGATGGTCTTTCAGGCCTCCATGAACGTTTTGAATCCGGTCTTGAAGGTAAGGACTCAGATATACAATTCGATAAAATACCACGTTAATATGACGGAATCCGAACTTGAGAAACGCGCGAAGGAATTGTTAAACCTTGTCAACGTTTCTTCAAAATATTTAGATGCGTATCCCCATCAGTTATCCGGAGGGATGAAACAGAGGGTCGTAATAGCGATGGCTCTTGCCTTAAATCCGAAATTGGTTATAATGGATGAGCCGACGACGGCATTAGACGTTGTGGTTCAAAGAAGAATACTTCAAGAAATCGATGAATTGAGAAGGCAGTTAGGATTTGCGATAATCTTTATAACCCACGATCTTTCTTTGCTTGTCGAAATTTCAGATTCTCTTGCGATAATGTATGCAGGTCAAATAATAGAAAAGGCCCCATCCGAGAAATTATACGCAAAGCCTTTACACCCTTACACCTACGGCCTTATGCACTCATTCCCGCCCCTTGTTGGTAAAAGGCAAAAACTCCACGGGATAGCCGGAAGGCCGCCGGATCTTTCGAGCGACATAAAGGGATGTCCATTCTATCCAAGATGTGAAAAGAGAATAAATGGCGTGTGCGACATTGAGAATCCAAAACTTGTGGAGATAGAGAGTGAGCATTTTGTCGCGTGCCATCTTTACGACGGGAAGTGATACAGATGGAGACTGGGCAAAAGACAAAGAACGTTATAGAATTGAGAAATCTCGTAAAAGAGTTCAGAATAGGTGGTATTGGAAAAACAAGGATAGTCCACGCGGTAAATGGGATAGACTTTGCAATAAAGGAAAGAGAAGTCCTCGGCCTCGTTGGGGAATCGGGAAGCGGAAAGACAACAGTTGCAAGGGTCATAGTAAGGCTTTACGAGCCGACAGGTGGAAAGATCTTCTTGAATGGCCAGGAAACGCCGTTGAGAATGAAGCACAGAGAACTTGTCAATTACAGGAAACATGTCCAGATGATCTTTCAGGATCCCTTCTCATCTCTCAACCCATTGCACACGGTTGGATATACTCTTACAAGGCCTTTGAAGATACATAGAATAGTCCCAAAGGAAAAGATAAAGGGCAAGGTGTTAGAAATACTCGAGGAGGCAGGTCTTATGCCTCCAAAGCAGATATACGATAAACTTCCGTATGAACTTTCTGGAGGGCAAAGACAAAGAGTGGGAATAGCGCGCGCGATAGCAGTTCAGCCACAGTTAATACTTGCCGATGAGCCGACATCGATGTTAGACGTGTCGATAAGGCTTGATATAATGAATCAGATGTTAGACTTGAAAGAAAAGGAAGGCGTATCATACCTTTTCATAACGCATGACCTGGCCGGAGCGCATTACATGTCAGATAGAATTGCGATAATGTACGCAGGCCATTTAGTCGAAATAGGTCCTTCCGATGACGTGATAAATGATCCAAAACATCCTTATACCCAGTTGCTCAAAAAGGCGGCACCTAAACCGGAATCGGGATTGGAGCCGGAAAAAGTCGATGTCGGAGGAGAGGTACCGGATCTGACGAATCTGCCTCCGGGATGTCCATTTGAGCCGAGGTGCCCGTTTGCAAAGCCTGAGTGCAAAGAAAGGGTGCCTGATATGGTCAGGATCGCAGAAGATCATTTCGTAAGATGTGTACTGTACAAAGGAGGAGGTTATTCAGA
>PNIW01000034.1 GCA_002878315.1 Mesoaciditoga sp.
ACTTAAAAATGGTGCAAAGCATGGATGAGGATGAACTAGATAATGAGGATTATACCTTGGAAGAGGAATTTGATGATGATGAATGCAAATGTGAAGACGCATACGATTTCATAGGAGAAATATTAGAATATACAAATCAAACATGCCCTTCTATATTCAATGTTTATATGATGGATAAAAACGAAGAAAGCGATAATGAAATGTCTGATTTGTTAATAGACTTATATAACAAAGTATTCAAAGATGAAGATTCATGTAACAAACTCGACTATAAATCATATCAAGAATACCTTAAAGATTTTGCATCAGCAGTATGTGTGGTTCTTAACTATAGATATGGCAGAGAAAAAGAAGCACTAGCAAAATTAAACGAAATCAAATGTAGTGCAATAAGAGCAAAAGTGGAAGAAGAAATTAAATCAATATAGGGTCTGAAATGGCAAACGTGCCTCTTACTTACGTCCCATATAGCATACCAAGCACAATGCCATTTTACCTTGGCATAATAGGAATTGTAGTAGCTGGCGTTGTTGGCTTTATAATTGGATTTCTAATAATGCGTGTCTTAGTCTACAATAGAGACATAATATTACGACATATAACAAGAGGTGGCCTATTAGGCTTAATATATGATATTGACTTAAATAGATATGAATTATTACCTATTGAAAAACATGGAGATATTTATGTAGTCCCTTCTTCGATACCATCGGTTTTGTAAGCTTTCAATTCCATTTCATGGATTCAGACTGCAAAGCATACAAAAGCAGAAGCGGACTAACTTTTAACTTTCAATTCCATTTCATGGATTCCAAAACAAGATTCAATTTGATTTAGTAAGGGTGATTTGGATGACACTTTCAATTCCATTTCATGGATTCGAATTAAATTCAATACGATTTCATTACAAATAAAAAATTATCACTTTCAATTCCATTTCATGGATTCAAAATGCTAACTTAATGAGGTACGCAAGCATTTTCAATTCTTTCAATTCCATTTCATGGATTCATTCTTTTATATGATAATCAGGCACCTTTTGGTGCCTCCATATTTTGCTTTCAATTCCATTTCATGGATTCAAGATATGATAATTTGTCATTGTGCTGTTTATGACGAAGATATCTTTCAATTCCATTTCATGGATTCTAGTGGATGCACCCCTTATATAGAACCTGTCTCATTTACATTAACCTTTCAATTCCATTTCATGGATTCCAATATAAACCTTCCCCGCAAAACCATCAGGCAACATGTTACTTTCAATTCCATTTCATGGATTCAGAGAAGCTTGCGAGAATGAATATAAAAAATGTGAAAGGGACCTTTCAATTCCATTTCATGGATTCGGACCTTTTACTAATCATACAGCTAGCAAATGGAAGTAGAATCTTTCAATTCCATTTCATGGATTCATTGTTTGTCCTTGCTAGCACGTAATACGTGTCTTGGTTCTTTCAATTCCATTTCATGGATTCCCTAATTCGCTGTTTTGCAATGGTGGCCTTAGTCCAGCGGGTCTTTCAATTCCATTTCATGGATTCTATTAACTTTTTTACAGACAAAAACAAAGGATTATGTTACACTTTCAATTCCATTTCATGGATTCACGAGTTTATTAAAAACACTATGAAACTTTACGGATTGTATGCCTTTCAATTCCATTTCATGGATTCATGAAAACGGAGAGCTCCAAGATGTTAGGGGGCTTTACATAGTCTTTCAATTCCATTTCATGGATTCATGGCGAAGAACTTATAAAAGTGAGTGCTGACAAAATAGAAATTATCTTTCAATTCCATTTCATGGATTCTAAAAGAAAAATGGAAGAATTAGAAAACATTAACGAAAATTTAAACTTTCAATTCCATTTCATGGATTCAAAATTACGAAAAGTTTATAACCTTTCTTATACCTATATATGATCTTTCAATTCCATTTCATGGATTCATATAAAGGCGGAATTGGAAAGGCAAGTTAAAGATATTGCTACTTTCAATTCCATTTCATGGATTCATGGAACAACAAGAAACCCAGGAACAGGTTGAACAACAGCACTTTCAATTCCATTTCATGGATTCAAAAATATAAAAGAATGCAAATTTATTCACAAATAGCACAACTTTCAATTCCATTTCATGGATTCACATCAGCGTTTAGTGGTTTAGAAAGCTTTAGTAGTCTTTCAATTCCATTTCATGGATTCAGATAAGAAGCACGCCACTAGCTGATGTATTTACGCTTATTGTCTTTCAATTCCATTTCATGGATTCAATTTTTTCTACAATATTTCCTTTGATTTTGGGGCTATAATCTTTCAATTCCATTTCATGGATTCTTGATTTACAACCAAATAGAATAACTGTTAATCTTACTAACTTTCAATTCCATTTCATGGATTCGTGCTGGTTGAAGAATTTGCAGGTGTAATAACTATTTGCTTTCAATTCCATTTCATGGATTCCACGAAATTAGCCGATTTTATAGATTTGCATGATTTTGTCTTTCAATTCCATTTCATGGATTCACGTTTTCTTTAGATATGAAAGAGGCACAGCCGAAGTTATCTTTCAATTCCATTTCATGGATTCCTACGGATATACTTGGAGACAGTTTAGCATTAAACTTTTATATCTTTCAATTCCATTTCATGGATTCATTTTAAAAAATCAATAACAAGGACAGAAGAGCTATTAAAAGACTTTCAATTCCATTTCATGGATTCTATACCCTGAATAGCAAATATATAATAGGTGGAACTATCTTTCAATTCCATTTCATGGATTCAATTAGCAATGGAATTGATGGTAAACTAATAGAAAGCCCTGATCTTTCAATTCCATTTCATGGATTCTTTGTTGTCATCCCACTTCCAATATATGCACCATTCACTTTCAATTCCATTTCATGGATTCGTACAGACATCGAGCTTAAGCATAGCAGTTTCCCCAGCATCCTTTCAATTCCATTTCATGGATTCACTACACAAACAATATATGTTCGTAGAGCTTTTAAAGTCTTTCAATTCCATTTCATGGATTCCAATAGTAGCACTTATGATATAATAGCTGAAAAATATAGAAACTTTCAATTCCATTTCATGGATTCATCGTGGGCAGGACATAAAATATATAGCACATTTAACACAGCCTTTCAATTCCATTTCATGGATTCCTAAAATTCGTAATTGCTTTGACACAGATGCAAAGACCTCACTTTCAATTCCATTTCATGGATTCTGAAGTAACAGCATTACTAGGTAGTAATTTTATAAGTGCTATCTTTCAATTCCATTTCATGGATTCACAATAAAATTACTAGACCCGTTCCCACCTATTATAGTAGCCTTTCAATTCCATTTCATGGATTCTTTCTCAGAAAAAAGATTAAAGGAATTGAAACTCCTTACTTTCAATTCCATTTCATGGATTCAAATACGTGCATTCTGACAAAACAAAGCCATTACAAGTCTTTCAATTCCATTTCATGGATTCAAAATACAATAAAAGAACTAGAAAACATAATGGAGTATGCGTTCTTTCAATTCCATTTCATGGATTCAGACACTTTTAACTATAGTGCTTTGATTTATTTTATGCTATCTTTCAATTCCATTTCATGGATTCATTTCGCATGCACCTCTGTTATGAACTAGCCTTATTGTCTTTCAATTCCATTTCATGGATTCCTGAAGTAGTTTACAAACCTTGGTTGTACGTGCCCTATCCACTTTCAATTCCATTTCATGGATTCATTAAAGAGGCTAGGCCTAAGGCATTTGTGATGGAGGAGGTCACCTTTCAATTCCATTTCATGGATTCTAATATAAAGTGCAGTTTTGCTTATTTTATTTGTATATGCCTTTCAATTCCATTTCATGGATTCTTGATGACAGATATGAAGCCGTTGAAATAGCG
>PNIW01000051.1 GCA_002878315.1 Mesoaciditoga sp.
ATAAACTTCGCAATCGTCGGGGAAAATTTGATCGATTTGTTCAAAATAGATGATTCTTTTGAGCCTCACGTTGGAGGATCGCCTTTGAATATAGCCGTTGGACTCTCAAGACTTGGAGAAAATGTCAGTTATATAACAAGATTCTCTTACGATTTTTTCGGGGAGATGCTAAAAGAGACTTTAAGAAAGGAAAATGTCGACATATCCCTAAGTGTGACAGATGATGATCTCCACACCACCCTTGCCTTCGCATTTGTAGATGAAAGAAAGGTACCAAAATTCGCAATATGGAATAGATCGACTGCCGACAGCGCTTTGTCTTATGAAGACCTTTTGAAGGTAAGAATAGATGAATTTGATGCCTTTCATTTCGGTTCAATTCTTTTTGCAACCCCCGCAGCGGATCACATATTGAAATTCATGGAAGATGTTAAGAAAATGGGCAAATACATCTTCTTTGATCCAAATTACAGACCACATATTGCCAAAGATGAGGATAAATACAAAGCGGATCTTTTAAAGGGCTGGAAAATGGCAGATCTTGTCAAGTGCAGTATGGAAGACGCGAAATCGATCTTCGGCCTTGACGATTTTAAAAATATCGTTGGAGTGGTAAAATCTATTGGTAAAACTATCATAACGGACGGAGAAAATGGTGCATATGTCATTTCAAAAGATGTAGATCATATTCCGGCAATTAATGTCGACGTTGTCGATACGACGGGATGTGGAGATGCCTTTATGGCAGGTCTTATACATGAATTTGCAGGAAACAATTTTGATGAAAAGCATCTGATCTCCGCATCTAAATTCGGAACGATAACTGCTGGAATGGCCGCTCAAAAGGTAGGAGCTATAACGTCTTTTCCAAAACTTGAAGAAGTCAAGGGATTTTTAAAGAATTTGAAAGAGGGATTTGATGGTTAGCATAAAAGATATCGCAAAAAGTTTAGGTGTTTCAACTGCCACAGTCTCAAAGGCTCTAAATCACAAAGCTGGTGTTAGCGATGAGATAAGAAAAAAGGTTATCGCAACTGCGCGGGAGATGGGCTATGTTGTCAACGGCCTCGCAAGAGGGATGAAGATATCCAAAACTTTTACAGTGGGCGTTCTTGTTTCAGACATAAAAAATCCGTTTTTCAGCGAGGTCATTTCTGCCATTGAAAGAGTTCTTTACGCCAAAAAATATAATCTTATGATATGCAACGTCGGAGAGAATCCACAAAAAGAGGTTGAATACCTTGAATTGCTCGTTTCTAAAAAGGTAGATGGCCTCATCGTCGCTCCGGCAGCCGAAGGACAAAATCTTTCCACTTACAGAAATCTTGTAAGGCATGGAATGAAGATAGTCCTCTTCGACAGGCTTATAGATTCTGTCAATTGCGATTCCGTTGTCATAGATAACCGGTCCGCGATTTACGATGCAGTTAAATATCTCAAAGACAAAGGGCATAAAGAGATAGGAGCCGTTTACGGAATAGAAAAAAGTTATACCGGTCATGAAAGGTTAAACGGTTTTAAAGAAGCGATGAAGAATTTTGGACTTGAATACCGCCAGGAGTGGGTAAAGAGCGGATTTTTTACTGAGGAGAATTCTTATAAAAAATCTATAGAGATTTTGCAAAAATCCAGAAGGCCGACTGCAATGATAGCAATGAACAATTTCACGACTTTGGGACTTATGAGAGCGATAAAGGATTTAAAATTAAGGGTTCCAGATGATATTTCTATAGTCGGATTTGACGATGCAGAATGGATGAAGGTTTCCTCCCCTTCCATAACCACAGTTGTTCAGCCTGCCGATACCATAGGGATGACTGCAGCAACATTGCTTTTAGATGCGATTGAAAACGAAAACATTCATAAAGTCCAGCACGTTGTTCTAAAGGCAAAATTGATAGAGAGAGAATCCGTCAAGAATCTGGTATAATAAGTCAATTTGGTAAATTTATGAAATAAGGAGACATTTTTGAAAAATACAGAAAATTACACATTAGGCGAAGAAATTGCCAATGCCATAACACATGGAATCGGGACCTTACTTGCAATAGCCGCTCTTGTGATCCTGGTAATTTTCTCCGCCATTTACGGAAATGCCTGGTACGTTGTGAGTTTTTCTATTTACGGTTCTTCAATGGTTATACTCTATACGATGTCGACTATTTATCATGCATTGCCGGGCGGAAAGGCAAAGGATGTCTTCGAGATCTTCGATCATTCTTCCATATTTCTGCTTATAGCCGGCACTTACACGCCATTTGAACTTATCACCCTCAGAGGTCCTCTGGGATGGACTCTTTTTGGAATAACATGGAGTATGGCCGTCATCGGGATACTTTTCAAAATTTTCTTTGTAAAAAAGTTCGTTATCCTCTCAACGTTGATCTACATATTGATGGGCTGGATGGTCATCTTTGCGATAAACCCCCTTCTTGAAAAACTATCACTTGATGGCATCATCTTTCTTGTGATCGGAGGTTTGCTGTACACTTTTGGCACGGTTTTTTACATCCGGAGAAAAATGAAATATCACCATTTCATATGGCACCTTTTTGTTATAGGTGGAAGCGCAATGCACTTTTTTGCAATTCTATTTTATGTTCTCCCACTTGCGTCGATCTTTCATCAATAGACAAATTCAAAGACCATATTTCCATCCGGGTCAAACAGTTGCGCTTTTCCATGTGAAGACCAGATCAAAGAATTTGACCAGATTAGCCCCTTCGCATCTGACCCGGAATGAACAAGAATGTAACGTCCGGGATCTATAACGAAGTCATTTTCAAATAAGAAGTATTTTCCTTCTCCATTTGAGATTTTCCAACCCTTAAGATTCACACTTTTCTCTCCCGCGTTCCTTATTGCCACATATTGATCATTTCCATTCGAAGAAATTTTGAAGATCACAATCTTTGGGCGCGATTCAGCCTTTGGAATATAGTTTTTCGATTCGTTGTAAGCCATTTGAAAGAGCGTCGATACAAACTCGACAGATCTCGTTATTTGAACTGCCGCTATCCATTTTGTGGAATCCCAAAGAATGTTTTCGTAAGAAATAGATGAAATGAGAGAATCTTTTGAAAGTTGTTCAAAAAGCGCCTTCTCACTTCTATCTATTGCGAGAAGAGATTGGGCATAATGCCATGCAATTTTTGAATTCTCCAAAGATGCGTCTATTATATCTGTGACCGTAGATATCCTGGTAGGAAGGATCATTGACTGATCAAAACGTTTGTCGACTATGGCGCTTTCCCATAAGCCATGTATGCCGCTTTGACCTGTCATCTGTCCTTCAAAATTTACCGTGGCATGTAAGGGCATATTTATATCTGACGCGAAATGTGCAAGTATTCCAGCGATCTTCGGCACATCTGGAGAATTTATTGCTATGTCTTCGACGAGCAAATGATAGTACTTATCTATCGCCCATGGCGCATAGCCATGTCCTCTTCCTATCGCTTCTCCATAAGTTTGCATATAATTTTCTATCTTCGATCTTAAATTATCAAAAGGCGGCTCTGCGTAGAAATCTATTTCCATAAAATGAGCGGTGCCGGCTTCAAAATCCTGGTGCTCGTCTGGATAGGTTGAATAAATCATTATTTGGCTCTCAAGAGGAAGAAAATAACCCAAAGATGGCCCGCTTAGCCTTTCAATGGCCGTTTTGGCTATTATCTTGTGAACTGAAAAGCCCCATCCAAAGATCGAAATTGTGAGTGTCGAAAGCAAAAAAAGAGAAATCAAAGTTCTTTTCATTCACCCCACCTCCTACCTTAGCTGTAAATTATACTATGCAAATTGTTATCTTCAAAATTATATTTGTCAACTA
>PNIW01000072.1 GCA_002878315.1 Mesoaciditoga sp.
TAAAGGCGTCCTTGAAAATAAATTTCTTGATAAATTCGAGAAGACAACTTTGACTTTCCGAATCGGGAAAGATAAAATACTTCGAATTTTTTAACTTAAGCGATAAAATCATATTTTCCTCCTTAAGCCAAAGGGAATTATACTATTAATTTCTAAAAAAGTCAACATGCACGTACTTACGCTTTATGTATGTAAAATCATTGAACTTCATTTCTATGCGTTACTATACTTAAATAACTTTAAAAGTCGAATTTTCATTCAATACAAGCAGAGGGCAGGATGCCTCAATTTATAAGAAGCGACGTGTGAAGAATGAACAGTCTAAATTTACAATTGAGAACCGCAAATTGTCCATTTTCAATTTTTAATTCTCAATTTTTCTGCGTGCCAAATCACCTGCCAAAGCAATGATTCGGAATTTAAAACTGTTAGCATACAAGCCGCCTGCTTTAAGTATATTTTTTACTTCAAAAATGTTAAAATCATTTTGAATGAAAATCTTGGGAGGCTTAAAATGAAGAAAAGGATCTTGATAATAGGTGGAGGATTTGGAGGTCTAAGCACATTTTACAGCCTTCAAAAGAATGGATCAAAATATGTCGAAATTACCCTTGTAGATTCAAGAGAAACAAGTCTTGAAAAACCTTCTTTACCCGAGGTCGCATTTGTTGGAAAGCCACTTAACAAAGTTCAAATTCCTCTTAAATCCGTTATAGAAAATAGGGGCGGAAAATACATGAATTCTGAAGTCAAAGTTGTTGATCCCAGATCTAACTACGTTGAATTAAATAACGGAGAAAGAATTCCTTACGATTACCTTGTAATTGCAACGGGAGCAATAAAGGACTACAACGCAATAGAAGGATTTAAAGATTACGGATATTCGGTCTGCGATGACGATCATGCGCCAAAACTTTACGAAAGAATCATGAATTTTAACGGCGGGAAGATAGCCGTTGGAGCCGCAAAAACCGAATGGGCAGATCATCCCGGTGTCAAAAAACTCTCCGCTCCATGCGAAGGTCCGGTTGGAGAGATCATGTTCATGCTCGACTATGCCCTAAGGCAGAGAGCTATAAGATCAAAAAGCACGATAAATGTTTTCTCTCCCGGTGAGATATTCTTCGAAGATGTCGGCCCAAAAGTTCATAAATCGCTTGAGCCTGTCATAAAGGCACAGGGCATAAATGTCTTGACATCAAAGGTGATAAAGAAGATAGAAAAAGACCATGTAGAATTCGAAGATGGTACCTCTCTCGAAAGCGATCTTACAATTATAATTCCTCCGTATTCAGGAATTCCCTTTGTCAAAAATTCAGGGATCGGAGACGAAAAAGGCTTCATAATGACAGACTCACAAATGAGGCACGAAAATTACAAGAATATTTTTGCTATCGGAGACATAAACGCTATGGCAATGCCAAAACTTGGCCATATAGCGGTAATGCAGGGTCAGGTAGCGTCGAGCGCGATACTAAAGGATATAAATGGTGAAGGAGAGGTATTACCATTTAAACCTGAGATCTTTTGTATTATGAATAGAGCTGGGATAGACGCGACGATGATCCTTTCAGATTACCTCTATGGTGGAAAAACCGATATAACTTTGAATGGTCCCATCGCGCACATGATGAAATGGGGATTCGATGATTTTTATTTCTACACCAAGGGACATATGCCACCGGAGTTGATGCAAAATGGGCTTAAGAAATTTTTGGAATTTTTGAAAAAATAGGTGCAAGATTTGAACCATAACTCTGTGATTCTTGTGATTCTTACCGGCGGCAGATCGAAGAGATTTGGAACGGACAAATGTACTTACAAGATCAACGGATATAGATCCGTTGATCTGATAATCAAAAATATCGGATCGTTATTTGAAAGTATTATTCTTGCAGGTCAAAATGAGAATCTTGAAAGATCGACTCCAGATCCAAGACCCGGGCTTGGACCAATTTCAGGCCTTTACACCGGCCTTTTAACGGGAAATGATGTCTTTTTGATTTCGTGCGATATGCCATTCGTAAAAAAGGAAATAGTGGAATTCATTTTGAATGATAAAGATCACGATATAGTATGCCCGGTTGTTGATGGTATTTATCAGGTTACTCACGCCTTTTATTCAAAACAGGTCATCTCCTGCGTTGAGGATGAGATGGCCTGTTATAATCCTTCTTTAAAATCCTTAGTTTCAAAATGCAAGGATGTACTTTTGATAGGAGAAGAAGAATTGAAAAGGTTCGAGAATTACAAAATGAGTTTTTTCAATTTCAATTCACAACGTGATCTTCAACCTTAACCTTTTCTATCTTCACGGCAGAAACTTTAAAGGTCGGTATTTTCGCTATAGGATCTATAGCCGCAAGTGTAAGCATATTTGCCGGTGATTCGGCATAATGGAAGGGTATGAATACAAGGCCTTTTTGAGATCTTTCGGTTATTTTCGCTGGTCCTTCTATCGATCCCCGCCGCGATGTCACCCTGATTATTTCACCGTTTTTTATTCCCAGATTTTTTGCATCATCAGGATTTATCTCTATCTCAACCTTAGGTCTAATATCGTTTATTTCTTTTACCCTTCTTGTCATCGTTCCGGTATGGTACTGGTAAAGTATGCGGCCCGTCGAAAGGTAGAATGGATATTCTTCATCCGGGATCTCCGGAGGCTCTGTGTATTCAACGGAAATGAACTTTCCAAGTCCATTTTCCGTCGAGAATGAATTCTGATGAAGTATCGGAGTCCCTTCATCCTCGGCCGATCTGCATGGCCACTGAATTCCTTTGCGATCTATTCTATCATAAGAAATGCCTGCGTATATTGGAGACACTCTCGATATCTCTTCCATTATCTCCCGCGGAGAATTGTAACTTGCACTGTAGCCGAGTCTGTTCATAAGATCTCTTAATATCATCCAGTCGGGTTTAGAATTCCCTACGGGATTCAAAACTCTTCTTACCCTCTGAACCCTTCTTTCGGTATTTGTAAAAGTTCCATCCTTTTCGAAACCGCTCGACGCCGCTAAAATAACATGGGCATACTTCGTCGTATCATTTGGGAATATGTCCATGTCTACCATAAATTCGAGCTTTTGAAGCGCCTTTCGGACATGTGATTCATCCGGATGGCTCATTACAGGATTTTCTCCCATTACAAAGAGGGCCTTTATCCTTCCATCTAAAATTGCGTCAAACATTTCAACACTTGTCAATCCATTTTTATCTGATAGATATTCTATATTCCATGCCTTTTTGAACTTTTCCCTAACGCTATCATTTGAAACGGGCTGATTCCCCGGAAAAACATTCGGAAGGCATCCAACGTCTCCGGCTCCCTGAACATTTGACTGGCCCCTTAGAGGATTGACTCCTGAACCGGGCTTTCCTATCTTTCCGGTTGCCATTGCAAGATTGGCTATGGCAATGACATTTTTTGTTCCGCTCACGTGTTGGGTTATTCCCATGGCATAAAGTATAGAAGCGGTCTTGGCCTTCGCGTACATTTCGGCAGCCTTTACCAATTTTTTCTCATCGACACCTGCTATTTTTGCAACATAGGATGGCGTGTATTTTTCAACAACTTTTTTCACTTCCTCAAATCCTTCCGTTCTTTTGTGTATGAATTCTTCGTCTATTAAATTCTCATGGATTATAACGTTTAAAAGGCCGTTGAGAATCGCAAGATCTGTCCCTGGCAGATTTCTAAGCCATAATTCGGCATAATCGACAAGATCTATTTTCCTTGGATCTATAACTATTAAATGCGATCCATTCCTTACAGCCCTTTTTACACGTGATCCGTAAACGGGATGGTTCTCTGTCGTATTTGTGCCCGTTACGATTATCACTTCAGCATTTTCTATGTCTTCCATAGGATTGGTCATAGCGCCAGTTCCAAAGGTCATCGAAAGGCCGGCAACTGTCGAGGCGTGACAAAGTCTCGCGCAATGATCGATGTTGTTTGTGCCTATTACAGCCCTTGCGATCTTTTGCAAAAGGTAATTTTCTTCATTTGTGCACCTTGCAGAGGATAAAAATCCTATAGAATCAGGGCCGTATTTTTCTTTTATCTCGATCAACCTTTTGGCGGTGTAATCTATGGCTTCATCCCATTCTACGGGTACAAACTCTCCATTCTTCTTCAAAAGCGGGGATTTTAGCCTATCAGGATGATTTACAAAACCGTATCCGAACTTACCCTTGACACAAGTTGCCACAGCATCATTTACCTCTTTGTTTTCAGATGATCCCTGAATTCTCACTATGTCATTTCTCTTTGGATCGAAATAGACGTCTATCTGGCATCCAACGCCGCAATACAGACAAGTTGTCTTTACCTTTTCGACCTTATTCCATCTTGCCTTTCCTATAGAAGGCTTTTCGACTATTGCACCCGTCGGGCACACACTCGCGCATTCTCCGCAACTTACACAATTAGTTTGTGCAAGTGGAAGATTCATAAAGGTAGAAGGATAAGACTGATGGCCTCTCTGGACCATCGAATAGATCGACATGCCCTCTATCTCATCACATACGCGAACACACAACTGACATTTTATACATTTGTTCAAATCCCTTACAATGAATTCACTCGAATCGTCTATTTGGTACCTTTTTTCTTTCATGTAACCAAACAACGGTTTGCCAGACGGAAAATACTCGTATGCAAGGTCCTGAAGAGCGCAATTACCGTTTTGATCGCATGTCATACAATCGTCGGGATGATCCTTTAACAACAAAGACAAATTCACTTCTCTTGATTCCTTGACAAGCGGTGAATTTGTCTTTATCTTCATCCCTTCTCTTATTTCAGCCGTACACGAAGTAACAAGATTTTTTGATCCTTCGACCTCTACAACACACATGCGACACGCGCCTATGCTTTTTAAAGCGGGATGGTAACAAAGATGGGGAATATCGAATCCATTTTCAAGAAGGAATTCAAGAAGATTTTTTCCCTCCGGAATATTGTAATTTCTGCCGTCTATTTCTATAGATAAAATCTTTCCGTTAATCAAAGATCACCTCCCCATTCTTCATAGATTTTATCACGGCAAGAGATTCTATTCTTACATTTTCTTTCTCAAGCACTTTTCTGCCGTTCTGAAATGCTTTTTCTATAACGATTCCAACACCGACAACACGTCCTCCAGCATCTTTTACTATCTTTACAAGACCCAACGATGCACTCCCGTTGGCCAGAAAATCGTCGATTATGAGAACGGAATCCTCAGATGACAGGAATCTTTTTGATACTCTTATCCTGTACGGCTTGTTTTTTGTGAATGAAAAAATATCGGCCTCGTAAGTTTCGAGATCGAGATTGAAGGCTTCGTGTTTTTTTGCGAAGATGACCGGCACATAATCAAAATACTGGGCAGTTATACACGCAACACCTATTCCAGAAGACTCTATAGTTAATATTTTGGTCACCTTTTCGCCTTGAAACCTTCTTTTGAATTCCCTACCGATCTCATTCATCAATTTTACGTCTATCTGATGATTCAAAAAGCTGTCTACTTTGAGTATATCCTCTCCTATGACCTTGCCGTCTTTCAAAATCCTTTCTTTAAGAAGGTTCATTCAACAAGCCCCGACTCCTCGAGGCATTTTGTAACCATTCCATCTATAACATCTATAGCTTCTCGCATTTTCGACACAAAGGTCTCATCTTTTATCAATTTGAGATTTATTTCAACATTGGACTTTGCTATTTCAAATGCAGCCTTCAAAAGCAATGCGGCACTTTTTGCATCACTTAAGGCATTTTTATTTCCATACTTATTCACAAATTGTGCCATCGGACAGACTTTCGATATTTCTCTTGCGAGTTCGTATGGCATCTCGCTTGCCCTTTTTAGCGCTTCTTGAAGTTTTTCGGTTCTTTTCTGCTTCTCTTCTTCGGTGTTTTTCGGCAATTTCATCGCTTCCATCACGCCATCGAAAGCCATGGCATCTAAATCGGCAAGATCCAGAAATCTTTTCCTTCTGTAAGAGGCTTCACTTATAATTCTTTCCATCTCGGCCTCATAATCTTCATATCCCTTTTTCCCAACCGTAAGGGAGGCGACCATTTCTATGAGCGCCGTTGCCATCGAAGCAGTTACCGCTCCGACTGCACCACCGCCTGGAGTTGGAGAATTAGATGCCACGGAATCCACAAATTCACTTATTTTTTGATCGCGAAAACTCATTTTGCACCTCCTATTATTTCAACAGATCTCGAAGCACCTATTCTATTTGCACCCGCAGCGATCATTTTGGCGGCATCTTCGTAAGAATGAATTCCTCCCGATGCTTTTACTCCCATTTTTTCGCCAACCACAAATCTCATCAAGGCAACGTCCTTGTCCACCGCTCCACCTTTTGAATATCCGGTCGATGTCTTCACAAAGTGGGCACCGGCCTCTTTTGATATGACACAGGCCGCCACTTTCTCTTCAAAACTTAAAAGTGCCGTCTCAATTATTACCTTGACTGTCTTACCTCTCGCGGCCTCAACAACCGCTTTTATATCATCGTAGACCTCCGTGTATTCTGAATCCTTCAGAGCGCCTATGTTTATTACCATGTCTATTTCATCTGCGCCATGTTCTACGGCCCATGATGCCTCGACAGATTTTATCTTGCTCGAAACTGCACCGAAAGGAAACGCGACAACACTCGTAACTTTCGATTTTCCATTTACCCTCTCAAAAACATGAGGTACCCATAAAGAGTTGACACAGACAGAATAAAAATTGAATTTGAGCGCTTCATCACAGACTTTGTCTATTTGCGAAGATGTTGCGTCTGGAGAAAGAAGAGTATGATCTATCATGCTGGCGAGTTCTGATTTCGAGATGGATATCTTTGAAGGATTAAATTGAAAGTCTTTCGCCCTTATTATTTCTTTCTCTATCTTCGATACAAGGCCATTCATTTAAACCATCTCCTTAAAGGTTAATCTCTTCATGAATGGATTTCATAGCCTCAAGCGCTATTCCAAAATACTCCTCAAGTGTTAGTCCAAGTTCTGAACACATTGCCATCTGTTCACGGCTTGCACCCTTTGCAAAAGATTTTTCTTTAAATCTTTTGATAAGAAATTTGGTATCCACCGGTTCGAGTTTTTTCTCAGGCCTTATAAGAGCAGCCGCTGTTATAAAACCTGTCGTTGGATCGGCAACGTAAAGCGCCCTTTCTATTTTTGTCTCGAGTGATTTTTTCTCCGCATGGGCAAGAATGGCATCATAAATTTCCTGCGGTAGGTTATAACTTTTCAACATTTCAACGCTTACAAATCCATGCCTGCCGGGATCATTTTCTGTTTCGGGATAATCATAATCGTGAAGGATTCCAGCTATTTCCCATTCATTCTCATCTTCATTCATCTTTTTTGCTAAAGCCTTCATCACCGCTCCGGTCGCTATCATATGGTTGACAAGATTTTCCGATTTAACGTGCGACCTTACAAGCGATATAGCCTCTTCTCTTGTCATAAAATCACTCCTTAATGTAAGGGATTCCATCCGCACTTGGCGCTCTGCTCTTTCCTATGAAGCCGGCCACCACTATAAGCGTTATTATGTAAGGAATCATTCCGAAGATATACTGGGTATTGGTTGAAAGATTTAAGACACTCTGACTTTGCAACTGATTGTTAAAAGCCGTTGCCCCGCCAAAGAGCAAAGACGCTGACATTGCACCTACCGGATTCCAATTCCCTATTATCATTGCGGCAAGCGCTATAAATCCACGCCCATTTGTCATATTCGTGGTAAACTGACCGAGTTCTCCTATACTTAAATAGGCGCCACCTAACGCCGCAAACAATCCACTCATTATAACACCGAAATACCTCACGTTGTAAACATTTATACCTAAAGTGTCTGCCGCTTCCGGATTGTTTCCAACAGATCTCATTCTAAGACCGAGTTTTGTCTTGTATATCAAAATCCATCCAAAAATTACCGAAGCGAATGCCATGTAAACAAATGGAGAAAGATTTCCGAAGATCTGACCAAAGAAAGGCACATCTTTAAAACTTCCAAGATCAACGAGAGGTATCGAACGTACAAGGTCTGTGGAGCCAGGCTGCCCAAAAAGTTCTACAAGTGCAAAGCCGGTTATACCTTGAGCAAGTAAAATGAGCGCAGTACCGCTTATTATCTGATCGGCTCCGTATTTTATGGAAGCCCAGGCATGCAATGCAGCCATAGCAAGACCAAAGAAGGTCCCAAGCGCTAATCCATACCATGGATTTCCCGTGAAATAACTTCCCATTACCCCACCAAAGGCTCCCATAAGCATTATACCTTCAAGCGCTATATTCGTAACGCCGGTCGTTTCGCTAAAAACACCACCCATGGCGGCAAGAATTAGAGGAGTAGATTGTGTGAGAGTTGATTTGTAAAATGTCGGATTTGTGAAAACATTTAAGATGGCCTGAATCCATTCGTTCATGCTTCAGCCTCTTTTCTTTTTCTTATTCTAATCGTCTTTATTATTCTATTTGCTGCGACAAGGAAGATAATTATTCCCTGAATTATAACGACAAGGTCTTTTGGCACACCTGCAATCTGCATCTGGTTTGATCCAGTTCTTATCGATGAGATCAAAAAGGCTGCAAGTGCAATTCCAATCGGATCATTTTGCCCTATAAGCGCTATCGTTATTCCGTCAAATCCCATACTTCCACTGAGGGCACCGAAATACCTTCCGTAAACACCCACTACCTGCGTTGTTCCGGCCAATCCTGCAAGTGCCCCGCTTATCGCCATCGCAAGCACAACATTTTTACCTATACTTATTCCTCCATATTCGGCCGCGTAAGGATTGAATCCTACGGCTTTAACCTCGTATCCTATCGTTGTTCTCTGAATTATCACATATATGACGACTATTGCGGCGAGAGAAACAAAGATTATCGTGCTAAGCGAGGTTGCCCCGACGCTCATTATATTTGGAAATTGTGCCGAATAGGCAATAGACGGAGATTTAGGAACCCCTCCGGGTGCCTGAAAGGGGCCATTGACAACGTAATTTGCTATGAATGTGGCCACGTAGTTGAGCATTATCGTTGTTATTACTTCATGCGCTCCCCTGTAGGCTTTAAGCCATCCAGCAATTGCCGCCCACGCAGCTCCGCCAAGCATTCCGGCGATCATAACAAGCGGGATCGAGAGAAAGAACGGATAAGCGCCAACAAGCGTTCCGACGTACGCAGAAAGCAGTGCTCCTATTATAACCTGACCATTTGCGCCTATGTTAAAGAGTCCCGCACGAAATCCGAAACCCACCGCAAGACCTGTCAGTATCAAAGGCGAGGCCTTCATGATGTTGTCTATTATGGCCTCCTTTGTTCCAAAGGCTCCGTAAAAAAGCGCGGCATAAGCGACAAGAGGATTTTTACCGATTACGATCATGACAATGGCCGCTATTACAAGGGATATCAAAACAGAAAACAGAGAGATTATAACCTTTTCGTTGAGCAAATATTTCTTTATGTTCATCTCACGCCTCCTGTCTGATATCTTCGAGCTTGTGGCCCGCCATCATCAATCCAACTTCTTCGGGTGTCGTTTTGTCCGGAGTCGTTTCGCCCATTATCCGTCCCTCGTAAATGGCTAATATTCTATCGCTAAGAGAAAATATCTCTTCCAATTCCATCGAAACAAGCAATATGCCTATTCCTTTGTCTCTCATCGAGATAAGAGTTTTGTGGATAAACTCTATTGCACCAACATCGAGACCTCTTGTCGGCTGGGAAACCACCATTAACATGGGATTAAAGGCTATCTCTCTTGCCACTATGACTTTTTGCTGGTTTCCACCACTCAAATTCATGCCAAGTAAATCTATTTTGGGAGGTCTCACATCGAAGCGCTTTACAAGTTCTTCTGAAAATCTTTTTATTTCTTCTATTTTCAAAAATATACCATCGCTGAATTTCGAATTATCATGTTCTCCAAGAATAAAATTGTAATATACAGGAAATAATTTTATAAGGCCATGTTTTAGCCTATCTTCGGGAATATGACCCATTCCCATCTCGCGTCTTCTCTTTGGAGAATAGTTCGTTATATCTTCTCCTTTAAAGATTATCTTTCCACTTTCGACTCTTCGAAGTCCCGTTATCGCCTCAGTCAATTCTGTCTGGCCATTGCCTGCAACTCCGGCAATCCCGACGATTTCGCCTTTCTTTACACTTAAACTCAATCCCTTTACGGCCTCTATTCCACGATTCTCTTTTACAACAAGATTTTTAACCTGCAATATTTCCTCGCCAGGATGAGCCTTTTCTTTTTCAACGGTAAGAAGTACCTCTCTTCCGACCATCATATTTGCAAGTTGATTAGGATTAGTCTCTGCGGTCTTGACAACTCCAGTTACCTTTCCAAGTCTCATGACCGTTACAGATTCCGTGATAGCCATGACTTCATTTAATTTGTGAGTTATGAGTATTATCGTTCTGCCCTGCTTTTGAAGATTTTTGAGTATTTCAAAAAGTTCATTTGTCTCCTGAGGGGTTAAGACAGCAGTGGGTTCGTCAAGAATGAGGATCTCGGCGCCTCTGTAAAGCACCTTTATTATTTCAACCCTTTGCTGCATTCCTACTGGCAAATCCTCGATTATCGCGTCAGGATCCACAAGAAGTCCGAATTTTTTCGAAAGTTCTCTTATCTCTTTTCTTGCCCTACCAAGATCGAAAAAAGGACCTTTCACTGGCTCCTGGCCTAACACTATATTTTCCACGACGCTTAATCTATCAACAAGCATGAAATGCTGGTGAACCATTCCTATTTTAGCCTCTATGGCATCATTTGGATTTCTTATCTGCTTTTCAACACCGTTTATGTATATTTTCCCTTCATCCGGTCTTATAAGGCCATACAACTGGCTCATAAGGGTCGTCTTGCCGGCACCGTTTTCACCAACTATCGCATGGATCTCTCCTTTTTTCACAAAGAGATCGACATGATCATTTGCAAGCACTCCCGGAAATCTTTTCGTTATCCCCTTCATTACGACAGCGTATTTTGAATAATCTACCTTTTCCATTTTGCCTCCCATCATTTTTAAAATGGCGGGGGGGAGACTCCCGCCAGCCTTATCAGAACTGTATAGGTGGAACCTGGAAAGATTGTAATTCTTTTTCGGTAGCAGGAACCACTATCTTGCCACTTATGACTGCCTGCTTGAGAACATCGAGTTGGTGCATAACGCTTGCAGGAACAAGTTGTTTTGTGTAAGTCATAGGACTGATTCCAACGCCGTTGTCTTTTAACGTCAAAGTTACCGTTCCCGCCTTGAACGTGCCATCTATTACAGATTTAATTCCATCGAATACTGCAACATCAACACGTTTCATTGCACTCGTAAGAACGTATCCGGGGGCAAGATAATCCTGGTCCTGATCCACTCCTATTGCAAAGTGTCCAGGTCCTGCATCCTTCGCAGCCTCAATAGTTCCAAGGCCAGAGAGTCCGGCGGCGGCAAATACAATGTCTGCACCTTCGGAGAACTGGCTATTTGTCATCGCCTTCCCGGCAGCCGGATCGTCAAAACTTCCAACGTATCCCGAAAGTACCTGAACATTTGCACCATTTAAAACGTTGTAGGTTTGTATACCGGCCTCGTATCCGTACTGGTATCTCTCAACGGGCGGTATCGGTATTCCTCCAACAAACCCAACCTTGCCAGTTTTTGACATTGCGGCAGCAAGATAACCTGCAAGATACGCTCCCTGATTCTCTGCAAAGAGGAAACTTTCAACATTTGGTGCGTCGACCGAGAAATCAATCGTGATGAATTTGACATTCGGGAACTGAGGTGCAACCTTTGCAACTGCATCCTGCATCATGAATCCAACAGCAACGACCACATCGGCAACCTGTGCCGCAGCCGTAAGGTTTGGAACATAATCGGCCTGTTCGTAAGATTGAATGACATTTGCCGTTATTCCGTATTTATTGACGGCCATCTGAACACCGGCCCACGCGCTATCGTTGAATGACTTATCCCCAAGACCTCCCGTATCGGTGACAAAAAACACTGTAAGCGGTAAACCAACCGTCGCGAGTGCAAGAATAGAGACTAAAAACGCGATAAGGAACTTTCTCATGTCTTTCCCTCCTTTATCAATTTAAAGCGCGTATAAAGCGCCTCAAAAGCGACAAAAATTGAAACTGCTATTATCAAAATTAGAATGAAAAGATTTGGACCTTCACCCTTCAAAAGTGTATGGGAATAAGTTGGGAAGCCATATTCTACAAAGATTTCTAAGACTTTTTGGTAAAAGATCATGACCGATCCCAAAATAGTCAAAAGAGATATCACAAATCTGTACATCCAGTTTTTTCTAAAAAACGTAACGCTTATGAGTAACATAGAAATAAGAATAAATACCTTTGAACCATCGGGTGTCTGGAAGAATTGTATATTTGGGGCACGTTCCTCTATTGAATTTGCCTTGTTTGCGATGTTAATTAACTGCGTCGAAATTTCCGTAAGATTGCTCGATGATATCTGCGATTCTAAATTTTTTCTTATGTCATTTCTAAGTTGAGGCGCCGCAAACGTGTAAACTCCGTTTAACGTTGAAGAAAGGGCATTTTCATTTCTGTAGACAGAGTTAAGTCTATTCTGTATATCATCAATGGCCGCCTGAGCCCTGTCTCTCACCACCTTTATCGAATCCTGAGAATTTCCGAGATTTGAAAATCCAAAGTAACTTGAATTCCTGTCTACATTTACCAGAAGGGAATTCGGATATTCGACTATGCTTTTAAGAGCGCCAGACTTTTTTAAAGTGGTCAGATAAAAAGAGATCGTCTGATTTGCGAAGTTGTAAGTATCAGATCTCAAGGCCGAAAGATCTGAACTTATGTTCTGAAGATCGTACGTTATTATCCCGTTTTGTCCGTAAAGTTCATTTTCGTATATTCCAAGATAAGGACTTTTAAGGAAATTTTGATTGTTGGACATCCTTGTGTATTCAAGGTTAGAGTAGAGAGGCAAAAAGATTACGATCAAAAAGAGTACGCCAACCAAGACCATGGATATTATCTGGAATAAATTTTTTATCTTTCCTATACTCAAAAATGAAAGGAAACTTAAAAAAGCAACCGTGACTATTAAAAACCCGTAAAGAGTCGAATCAAGTCTGCTAAGCATCGGATCTATTCCAAAGATCAAAACAAGTGATTCGAAAACGAGTATGGCAAGCATAACATATCCGACAATTTTTCTTTTATAGACGAAGGCGAAGATCAGGGCGACCGCGTAGATGATCCATCTCCATTCTATAGGAGATGTTGGTGTTTCACTCTCAGCGGCAAGTTTATTTTCAAGGTTGAAAATTTTAGCGTTGAAATTTTTAGAAACAGGATTTTTAACTGTATTGGCAGCGAGCATTTCCTGAACGATGATCGAAGAAGAAAAACCTTTTAACATGTTTTCAACGGCCGTTTTTGTAGATTGTCCAGAAGAAAGTAGGATTTTTAAAGTTTTAACTGAACTATCTGCAGACTGAGAAAGTTTGTTTTTTAAATCACCGAAGGCCGAGTTAATTGCGTTCTGATCCAAAGATTGAAATACGAGATCCGAAATGTAAGAATTCATCGATGGGTTTTGAACGGGCTGAAAATTAAAATCGTAGGAATTCACGACATTTAAAATGTACTCTGGTACATTCTTGTAAGACTTTTGAAGCGCCGAGATTATGAAAGATTTCGGATCAATTTGGCGGTACGCGTAATTTCCGACAGGAGTTCCCGGCGATCCTAAGGATTTTTGAAAATAAGCCTTTGTAAGATCGGCGGCCCCATTTTGGACCTTAGTCCCCAGATCAAAGACAGCCTGATTAAAGGTCGTAAAGTAAGGAAAATCAGTCTGGCTTACATTTTTACCGTAAAGGTTATCTATTGCGTAAACAAGAAAACCTGCGAGGGCTACGTTTTCAACTTCATCGTTAGTCTTGTACCTTTGGTATATGTTCTGGGCGATGTACCACATGTCTATGGTCTGGAAATTTCCCATCGCACCGGGCGGAATCTGATAACTTCTCATTCTTATCCATCTATAATACGCTGCGGGCTCGAATTCGCTCACAATGGTATAAACGGCCTGTTCGACATTGTTAGACGGAACAGATTCAATAGATCCCGTCTTCTCGATCTGGGAAAGGTAAAGATTAAAAGTCTGGATGTAATCTCGGTAATCTCCCACAACCTTCGTTTCAAAAGTTGAAGAAAAAGAAAAAGAATAAAGTACCAAAATTAATAGGATAAATTCTACGAAGTATTTTTTCATTTAAACACCCCGACTATCTTTTTAAAATTCTATCACAAAAATCTTTTAAGGTCAATCAGACTTTTATTGTCCCCTTTACGAATTCTACCTTTGAATTGGCTGTTACCATAACAAACTCGCCTGACTTCAGAGGAACCCATCTTGAATCTAAAGGTTCTGTAGAGATCGATATCCGATCATCTTCTTCAAAATAGAATAATGTGTGATAATCGTCTTCATCTTCCTTCACGTATCTTATACCCAGTAAAGTCTCACCATTTAGAATAAGAGCATTCATTGAGGTGAATTTGTTTTCAGAGATCTCTATCAATTCTCTTATCGTGTTCTCGATCGATCTGACTGGATCTTGCTTTAGATTTTCAATGAACCTTTTGGCATAAAATTGAGTATCTATCTCATCCTTTTCTTTCTTTCCAGAAAGGTTGTATATCGTCCCGTTATGAGCAAAAGACCAGATCTTCCCCTTTTTATCAAAAACAAATGGATGAGAGAACAAAAGATTTGCCTTTCCAAAACTTGCCTTTCTTGCATGAATAAGGACAGCCGAAGCCTTCACGGACATGACATCATTTTTCCAGATTGGATCGGAGGATTTTTTGATCAAAAGATCATTTTGATCGTAACACGACATACCCCAGCCATCTGGATGGGGAGCACCCTTACCGTGCATCGCCTGATTCTTTAAAAAATCGATGTAAGGTGATATATCATAAGATTTTTTGGAAATAAACCCTATCATCCTGCACATAATCCATCATTCTTTCCTGTTTATTTCATCTATAAGAGATCTTGCCTCTTCTAAATCCTCCGATTTAACAAGCAATTCCTTTGGACCGGTTGCTCCAAAAATAGCGCTTCCACCGTAAGGAACAGTTGAATCTCTTATTTCTGCCTCAATCCCATTTTCATTTAAGAATCCCTTGACTATCTGGGCCTTTGTATCATTCTCAAAGATATCGAGCACTTCCCATTTTTCATTCTTCACACCTATCACCTTCCTCCTTTCAATCATAACATAAAAAATGAAGAGGTCATCTAAGACCTCTAAAAATTAGACGGTGATGGAACTCATTTCACACCAAGATAAGATTTTCTTACCCCTTCATGTGCAAGTAAACTTTTTCCACTTCCCTCTAACGTTATCTTTCCAGTCTCCAAGACGTAGGCATAATCGGCATTCGCTAATGCCATAGTTGCATTCTGTTCGACTAAAAGGATTGTCTTACCTTCATCTTTTATTTTTCTTATAACCTCGAATACCATTTTGACAAGTAAAGGCGCAAGGCCAAGAGATGGTTCATCCATGAGAAGTATTTGGGGGCTGCCCATAAGGGCCCTCCCTATGGCAAGCATCTGTTGCTCGCCGCCTGAGAGAGTTCCTCCGGGCTGTTTTAATCTCTCCTTTATCCTTGGAAAGAGAGAAAGCACAAAATCAAAATCACGCTTTATTCCATCTTTATCACTTCTACCGTATGAACCTATCATAAGATTTTCCTGAACCGTTAAATTCGGAAAAATCCTTCTTCCCTCCGGCACCAAAACGATTCCACTTTTGACTATCTCGGCCGTACTCCTCTTTGTTATATCCTGCCCTTCGTACAAAATCTTTCCCTTTTTCGATGTAACCAAATTCATTATAGCATTCAACGTTGAACTCTTACCGGCTCCATTTGCACCTATAAGAGTTACTATCTCTCCGGCATTAACTCTAACGTTAATACCCTTTATGGCATTTATAACTCCATAATGAACTTTTAGATCCTCTATTTTAAGTATTTCAGGCATAAACTTCATCTCCAAGATATGCTTCTATAACTTTTTTATCATTTTGAACCTCATAAGGACTTCCGTGAGAGATCAATCTTCCGTAATCAAGCACGTATATTCTTTCGCACAGATTCATAACAAACTTCATATCATGCTCTATTAAAAGAATGGTAAGCGAAAATTCCTTCATTATTTCCTTTACAGTTTCGAGCAATTCCTCACTCTCATGAGGATTCATTCCCGCTGCCGGCTCATCGAGTATCAAAAGAGATGGGTTCGTTGCAAGTGCTCTTGCTATCTCAACCTTTCTCTGTTGGCCGTAAGGCAAAGACAATGCTTTGTAATCGGCATATTTTTGCAATCCCATCCTTTTTAGAAGTTCAAATGCTTTATCCTTCATCGCTTTTTCAGCCTTCAAATAGGATGGCATTTTAAGAATGGCGCTGACAAGCCATGGTTTCCATGAAGGCTTAGGATATTCTGAATTGTGTTTGTGAAGAAATTTAAGTGCTTTTCCATTTGTAAAATAAGAATGTTGACCAACCATGACGTTTTCTATCACGCTCATATCCGAAAAAAGCCTTATATTCTGAAAAGTTCTCGCTATTCCAATCTGATTTATCAACTGCGGACTTTGACCTGTTATGTCTATTCCCTTAAAAAAAATCCTTCCACTCTGCGGCTTGTATATTCCCGTTATGGCATTAAAGACCGTTGTCTTACCAGCACCATTTGGCCCTATAAGGCCTATCAGTTCACCTTTATTTATATACATAGAAAAGGAATCCACGGCAGTTAAGCCGCCAAATCTTACGGTCATACCGTCTATTTTCAACACATTTTCACTCATTTTGTACTTCCACCTTCTTGAAAAAATTGTAAATTTTCTGCCAGTTCAACTCTTCCTTGCCCATCAGGCCTCTTCTCCAGAAGATCATCACGATTATGAACAAAACTGACAGAATCAACATACTCATACCGGGGACACCGGGAATTGTAAAACCAAAGATCGTGATATTAGATTCGAAAATCCTAAGCCATTGAGAGACAAAGGCAAAAAAGATGGCACCCAAGATCGCTCCTGTTATGCTTCCGAGACCTCCTATGACTATCATTATGAGCACATAAAAAGTAAGCATAACTCCCAAACTCGTTGGCCTTGGATCGAGAGTCGTTATCCAGTGTGCGTAAAGAGCGCCGGAGACGCCGGCAAAAAAACCGCTTATCACGAATGCCATCATCTGATGACGAAAAACATCTATTCCCATTACCTTCGCAGCAACTGGATCCTCAGATATCGCCCTGAGGGCCCTCCCATAACTGCTATATTTAAGACTTCCTATGACGATTACCGTTACAAGCAACCAACTCCATGCCCACCATACATTCGTGTAAGGATTTATTCCCTTCAATCCAAGAGTTCCATTGGTCACACCGTAGAGATTTTGTATAAGGATCCTTATTATCTCTGCAAAAGCAAGTGTAGCGATGGCGAAATAATCTCCCGTTAATCTTAAAGATGGATATCCTATCAAAAAGGCGAAAAATGCCGCGACAAGACCTCCTATTATCGTGGCCGGCAAAAATCCGATCTGAATGCTGTTCAAAGGCCATATAAGTGGCTGAATGAAAAAAGACATTTCTTTTTGCTGAATGGACAATGTCAAAAGCGCAGATGTGTAAGCGCCTATCGCTATAAATCCCGCCTGTCCGAGGGAAAAGATCCCCGTTATGCCGTTAACAAGAGTATAACTTACTGCCATTATAGAATATATCGCCACCAAAGTCACGATCCTTGACCAGTAATCTCCTAAAATATTAACGTTAGAAAGGAAAAAATATATTCCAATTAAAAAGGCAATCGTTAGAATCAAGTTGATCTTTAAAGATATTTTTTTCATGATCACACCTTCTGTTCAGAGTAAATCTTGAATATGCCCGTTGGCCTGAACATCAAAATGACAACGAGCACAATGTAGGCAAAAACATCTCTGTAACCGGCGAGAGATGGAAAAAATCCGACTATCATTATTTCAAGGAAACCAAGTAAAAATCCTCCAACAATCGCTCCCTGAATAGAACCAATTCCACCTATTACGGCCGCTATGAAGGCCTTAAGCCCCGGCGTAAAGCCCATGTAAGGCTGAACCTGTGGGTATTTCATTGCCCAAAGTATTCCCGCAACGGCGGCGAAGGCAGAGCCGAGAACGAATGTTGTACTTATGATGTTATTCACATTTGCACCCATAAGACTTGTTGCCGGTATATCGACAGAAATGGCACGCATTGCGAGACCTATTTTGGTTTTGTAAAGTATCCACCACAGAACGAGAAAAAGGAAAAATGTGACCCCTATCGTTATAAATGTAAGAAGAGGTATCCTTGATTGTCCGATCAAAATAATATCGGAGAAAAACTTTGGGTAAACGTTGAAAGACTTTGGTATTCCGCCAAAGACGACGACCGCGAAACTTTCAAGAAAAAAGGACATTCCTATAGCCGTTATCAGAGAAGAAATGCGCGGGGCATTTCTGAGAGGACGGTACGCTATCTTCTCGATCGAAAATCCAAGAAGCCCGGTGATCAAAATTGCCATAAGAAAGCCAAGATACCACGGCAGAAAAAAAGCCGTTATCGCGTAAAATGCAAAATACGTGCCCATCATGAAGATGTCTCCGTGGGCGAAATTTATAAGTCTTAATATTCCGTAAACCATCGTGTATCCGACTGCTATAAGGGCGTAAAGACCTCCAAGAGAAAGGCTGTTGAAGATATTCTGTATCAGAGCGTTCAATCCTATGTCCATTCCATCACCTCAAAAACATGAGGGGAGGAGTCCCCTCATGGATTTATAGTTGTCACATAGGTGAACTGACCGTTAACCACTTCATTTATAACGGCAGATTTAACGGCATTCCCATCTGAACCTATCGTTATGTAACCCGTTACGCCTTCAAAATTTTTCGTACTTCTTATCGCCTCGTTAATCTTAACGGGATCGGTCGAGCCAGCCCTCTCTATAGCGTTTAACATGACGAGATAATCATCAAATCCGAGTGCCGCAAGTGCAGAAGGAGAGGTATGGTACTTTTCCTCAAATTTTGCTACGAATTCCTGACCTATCTTTGTCACAGGATGTTCTGCGTTAAAGTGAGAGGTGTAATAAAGACCATTAACGGCGCTACCGGCTATCTGTACAAGTTCCGGAGCCTCTGCTCCATCTCCCGCAAGGAATGGCCCTTTGTATCCTAACTGCCTTGCCTGTTTGGCCATTAAAGCGATCTCAGGATAATATCCAGAGATATATATGACATCGGGATTATGGCTTAGGGCATCGGTAAGCTGGGCACTGAAGTCTTGATCTCCCGACTGGTAATATTCTTTGTAAACAACACCACCTGCGGCCGTGAAATCTTTTATGAAGAAGTTGGAAAGTCCTACACTGTAATCTTGAGCAACATCCGTAAAGACTGCCGCACTCTTGGCCTTTAGATTTTTAATTGCGAAGACGGCCGCAACATGACCCTGGAATGGATCGATAAAGCACACTCTTGATGTGTATGTTTTCCCCTGTGTTACAAGCGGATTCGTTGAGGCCGGTGAAAGGAGCGGTATATGGTATTTTTCGGCGATCGGCGCCCCGGCCATAGTGTTTGAACTCGCAACTTCTCCAAGGATTCCAACAACGTTGTTTAAATTTATCAATCTGCTGATGACATTTGCAGCCTCTGTTTTGTCCGATCTGGTATCTCCAAGTACCAGTTCGACCTTTTTACCGAGAACCGTTGGAAACATTTCATTTGCCAATTCCACGCCCTGCCAGACCATCTGGCCAAAAGACGAAATATTCCCCGTCATCGGCAAAGCCACCCCAATTTTGACGACATCATCCGCGATGGCAAAAGAAGCAAGGAGCATCGCAATAATGCCTGTTAATATCAATACCTTTTTCATTTGCCTACCTCCCTTTTTTAACTTGTGGATTATTTTGTATCAATTGTATACCGTCTAAGTTTACAAGTCAATCCCTTTGTATTAATTCTTATTTTAAATTTAATTATATTGTAAAAATAATTTGGACAGAAGGCAGTCAATGATTTCAATTAAAGATGGTATTGAAATTTTTGAGATATTCTAAGGCTATCTCTTTTGAATAGATGAACAACACTACTTCACTGTTTTTTCTTTGGGCAGAAAGCGTCAAATTGTAAGATCCAGTTATAACGACGGGATTTGGACCATCGGGATCGATTATCATATATTTATGATGCAGAAGGCCATTATTCACTTTGTACTTTTTTACAAAATTGAATTCCTCCATTTTTGGAACAAAGCTGTAGGATGAAGAGTTCCATTCTTCGTCCGCTATTACTCTGACTTTAATACCTTTTTGATCAAGGTAGGCAAGAATAAGTGCGATTCGAGGATCGGAAAATGAATAGATAACTATATCAACTTCTGATCTGGCACGTTTTAAATTATCAAGAATTAAATTAAAGGAATCATCTGAGGGAGAAAATCTAACTTCCATCTTCATTCCCTCAACCCAAAAGGTTTTCCGTTCATTTTCCTTTGAAGAGAAAAAACCATTTCTCATTCTTTGAAAGTCATTTTCGAATGCATTTGCGAGTTCGTAAGAATCAAAAATGACGGCGTTGTTTAAATCTTTGTAAAAAGATGATCTTGTGAAATTTGAAGATCCGCACCAGACATATCTACCATCTACGATTACATACTTTGAATGCATAAGACCATTTCTTAGAGGATCTGCGACTACATCCAATGGATAAAGGTTCTTGTGATTCTTTAAATAATTCTCCCCCTCCATTACAACTTGGACATCTACGTTTTCTTCTCTCTTCTTTTTTAATATCGCGATGATCTCCTCATCGTCTACATTGTAAACGGCAACATGTATTGATAAGCGGGCAGAATTGATGAGATCTATCAAAGAGTCCTTTAAACTGCTATCTGCCGGTGAGTTAAAGAATACCTGCCATGAAAAAGAAAGAGTGAAAGATGCCAAAAAACATACCGTGAAGATAAGAAATGAAAATTTCATTTAAGTGTTAAGGACGTCTATTACGTATTTAGACCAGCTTTCCATCAAATCATACTTTGAAATCAAGTCTTTAAGGTTTGCGAATTCCCATGCAAATTTATCTTTTTCTTTTATACCTTCTATATCCGCTTTAATCTGAAAGACTATGCCGAGATGAACCCTGTTTACCGGTGTAGTTGACTCCTTTATGACGCCAAGATACTTTGGCCACCCCACAGAATTTTTTATTATAACCTCCTCATTCATCTCCCTTTCCATTCCGGAAAGAAATTTCATCCAAGGTGTCTCTCCCTCATCACGATCGTTGACATGGCCACCTATTCCTATGCTGTACATACCGTGAAGTCTCTTTTCAGTTTGGGATGAAAGCCTTCTAACGAGCAAATAAAGATCATCAAGGTTTTGCATCACAACGTATGGAATGATCTGCCTTATCGATTCGTCTGATTCGGCCCTTTCACGATTTACAAAAAACCCGTTTCGCTCTGTCAGTTCCTTTATTTTCTCAATGGAAATGCTTATAAATCCAGTATCCATTATTAACTCATCAACCTCTTTTGAAGGTATGACAAGTACCATTTCATTGACCAATTAAATGACCCCCTTTTGATTTATCAATAAAATTCTATCATATTTGTTTAAAGGTTCCGAAAAGCGCTCTTGACTTAAAACGAGTTCTTTTATCAATTAGTAAATTTTATAATTTTTATCTATTTTTGGCTATTTTCGTAAAATAACCGCTTTTAAGGCATTTTACATCGTCCTTTGTCATGATATCAAAGTTTATCTCACATTTTCGTAGTATAAAAGAAATCCTAAAATAAGCAAGTTTTAACTTGTTTTTAATTGACTTCTAAATTTTTAAGTGTTAAGATAAACATCAATAAAAATTAAAAAGGTGATTTTATATTATGACGTTAACGATTGATTTTAAACAATTTGTAATACTAAAGAAAAAGACCTAATAGATCCTTTCATTGTATCTATTAGGCCATGTTGAATTATTAAAACATGGCTTTTTTATTTAAGGTGAGGCGGAAGTAACAAATTAAGGAGGTGCTTGCATTGCTTGGCTTTGCGGCGAGAAGAATGTTGCTTTTGCCCGTTACCCTTCTTGGCCTCACTTTGCTGATCTTCTTCTTCATGTCCTTTTTGTCTCCTTATGAACTTCTATCAACATACGTAAGCGACCCGCGACAACTTCAGGGAAATGCGGCCCAAACTCTTATAAAGCAGTATGGACTCGATCAGCCTTTTTACGTTAAATACGTCAGGTGGATCGACGAGATTATTCATGGAAAATTTGGATGGTCTGTGACCCTCAATGAACCTGTTTCAAAGGCCATAATACAAAGGTTCCCGGCAACTTTAGAACTTGCCATTTATTCGATTATTCCAATAGTACTCGGTGGAATATGGCTCGGAGTTACTTCGGCCGTTCACCACAACAAATTCATTGATCAAATCCTAAGAGTCTTTGCCCTTTTGGGGTATTCAATACCTTCATTTGTGCTCGGCCTTGTAATACTTTTCATATTTTACGGTGTACTCGGATGGCTTCCACCCGGAAGGCTTGGGGTGAATTTTTCGATGATATACGACTCGGCCACCTTTCATCATTACACAGGGCTTGTCACTATAGATTCGCTTTTGAATGGCAGATTCTGGATGTTTTTGGATGCCCTCAAGCATCTCGTTGCTCCCGTAATGACGCTTTCTTTCCTTTCGTGGGCGAGTCTTTTGAGGATAACGAGATCCTCAATGCTTGAAGCCTTGGGACAGGATTACGTGAGAACGGCTCGCGCCAAAGGATTAAGCGAGAGAGTGGTTATAAACAAGCACGCGAGAAGAAATGCACTTATTCCAGCGACGACAGTTGCAGGTTTGATGTTCATAGGGATATTGGGCGGAGTTGTCATAACCGAGACGATCTTCAATTATCCAGGAATCGGAAGCCTTATGGCTCAGGCATCCGAACAACTCGATTACGCAACAGTGCTTGGCATAACTTTGATTTACGGCCTTGTAACAGTCATAGGCAATCTTGCCGTCGATATTTCATACGCGCTGATAGATCCAAGAGTTAGGCTGAGATAGAAAAGTGGTGAGAGTATGAAGGAAATCGAAGGAAATGTTCTTTTAGAAAAATCAAAAGATCAGAAACAGTTTCAAAAAACAGAGATTTTGTTAGAGGTTAAAAATCTTAAAAAGTACTTTCCCATAAAGGCCGGTGTATTCAGAAGCACAGTCGGATGGGTAAAGG
>PNIW01000110.1 GCA_002878315.1 Mesoaciditoga sp.
GTGGCGAGGTAAGAAAGGTTCACACGATAGATCAGGAAAAATGCATAAAGTGCGGAAGTTGCTTCGAGGTATGCAGATTCGATGCCGTTGAAAAATTGGATGCCGTTGAAGTAACAGCGAATACATGATTTGAGTTAGTTTCAACGAAGCGTAGCAATGCAGAATGACACGTAAAAATTGACAACTTTCAATTGATAATTACCAATTAAAATAGTTAAACTTCCCACGCTTCAAAAATTAGATTCTGAGTTAAGTATATAAGCCCCTTGGAAATTTAAGGGGCTTATTCTATGTTTTCCAGTTTGGTTTCCTTTCCCAAAAATGCCGCCAAAATGGCCATTAAGAAGGCTAAAATTGAAAACCATATCAGAGCATGCAAAACATTGGTCCCGAAAAATGCGGCCACAAAATAAGGCGCTATTATGCCGGCAATTCTTGCCATCATTCCGGCAGATCCATTTGCGCTTCCCCTAAAGGAAGTCGGGAAAAGTTCCGGCGTGTAAGCGTAAATAAGACCCCAGACACCCATACAAAAGAAACTCGTTACCAATCCTGCAATGATAAATGTGTAAGTGTTCGTTACAGATGAAAAGATGAGAGAAGAAATAGCAGTTCCGGCAAAAAAGATAATCAAAGAAGGTTTTCTTCCAATCTTTTCTATGAAATAGGCAGCGCTAAGGTATCCAGGAAGTTGTGCAAGAAAGATGAAAAATGTAAACCACAACGCATTGATCTGGGCTATTCCCGTCGTTGAAAAAATCTTCGGAAGCCATGTAAATAAACCGTAATATATAAAACTTATGACAAACCATGATGACCATACAAGAAGCGTGCTTTTAAAATATCTTTTCCCCAAGAGGGCTTTAACCGGAACTACGGATTTTTCTATCGTTTCTATCTCTTCTTTCAAATGAATTCCCAAAAGTTCTTCAAGGCCTTTTTTGCCTCTTTTCAAAAAGACATAGCGCGGGCTTTCTTTTATCCTCAAAAATGGTATGAAGATCAAAGATGCGACTAAAATTGAATAGTAAACACTTCTCCATCCCGATCCAGATGTAACTGCGTACAATCCAATTAAAATGCTTCCGACTGCCCAACTTGACTCTAACAGAACGAGATATCTTCCCCTTATTTTTATTGCGGTACTTTCGCTAAGATAAGCGTTAACCGAAGGCATGAGGCCTCCATATCCTATTCCAGACAAAAATCTAAAGATTCCGAAGAAGAAAGGAGATGGCGAAAATCCATCTATGAAGGTAAAAAGTATTGTAAAGGCAAGGAAAAGGTTCATTGCAAATTTTCTTCCCACCAAATCGAGAATGAATCCAGCACCTATCGCTCCCAAAAGCATACCGACAAAGGTTAAACTCGCAATCGTACTCGACTGAAAGGTTGAAAGGTGCCATTCAGCGGAAATCCCTCCTAAGGTAAATGTCATCATCATGACCCCCGCAGCATCTGCCATCCATGCAAGTGAGAATAAGAGAAGTAAAGACCTTTGGATTTTAGAAGGCACATAAAGATCAACAACAGTATCTATCTTCACCGCCATCCTCCTATTTTAAAATGAATTTCTTCCTATCAAGATTTGATACGATGCGCTCTATCGTCTCTTCATCCTTCGCCTCTATGGTGTGAAGATGCACACCGTTTGAGAGAGATAAAAGGGGTATGGCACCAGATGTTTCGACCATTCCAATGAATTTTTCAACCTCATCTTCATTTGAGACGTTGATATTTCCCTTTATCTCACCGTAGACCGGATGCTCAACAATAACGTCTAAAACCTTTCCACCATTTTGGACGACACACATGAGTTCTTCTTTTATTCGCTCTTTTGAATGCTTTACCGCGATTATCCTTTTTACACCATCATTCTTTTTTATTAACTTGTATCCCCTTGCTAACGATATTATGTTGTAATTCATGGATCTTAAAACGCTTATATCCTGAACGATTATCTGCCTTGTAACCCCCAAAATTTTAGCGAGTCGATTCCCGCTAATCTCTGAGTCTGTTCTTGAGAGCAAATCGAGTATTTTTCTTCTTCTTTCTTCCTTCTTCATAACAATCACCACCGATGATTTTACCATATGTATATATATGTGTCAATATTTGTATTTTACTCTGATTTACAATCAAAAAATCCCTTCTCTGAGAGAAGGGATTTGCTTACTAAATTACTTATTTCTTTTCTTTTTTATCCTGTTTCTTTTCCTGTTTCTTCTCTTTCTTTTCCTGCATGGTATCGCCTCCTTTTAGGCTTGTAAAAATTATAGAACAAAATTCGTTTTAACAGATATTCCGTATAAGCCAACTGGAGACAATTAATGGTGATTAAAAGCAAAAAAGACATTTTAATAGTACTTTCCTACATTTATATCTTTTTATCTCGAATTATCTTGCATCAAGATCGAGAAAATCATCTCGTGACGTGGACAATCATAGCTTTTATCGAATGCAATCTATTTTCAGCCTCTTCGAATATCACACTCTGAGGTCCATGCCCAACCTCTTCCGTTACTTCCTCTCCGTAATGGGCTGGAAGACAGTGCATGAAAATTGCCGTTTTCTTGGCAAGGCTCATTATTTTTGAATTCACCTGATAAGGCGCAAAGATCTTCTTTCTCGCTTCGGCTTCACTTTCCTGTCCCATGGAGGCCCACACATCTGTGTAGATAACATCCGCATCCTTCGCGGCATATTCAGGATCATTCGTTATCTCTATCTTTGCCTGCGTTAACTTTGAAATTTCTAATGCCCTTTCGAAGACCTTTTTCTGCAATTCATATCCCTTTGGAGATGCAACGACAACGTGCATCCCGAGTTTGGCACCTGCTAAGGCTATGGAATTTGCAACGTTATTTCCATCTCCTATGAAGGAGAATTTGATGCCTTTGAAATATCCAAATTTTTCTTTGACCGTGACCATATCACCGACGATTTGAGTTGGATGTTCGAAATCAGAAAGGCCATTTATGACCGGTACTCTTGAATATTTTGCGAGATCCTCAACGGTTTTATGTGCAAAAACCCTTGCCATTATAACATCTACCATACTTGAAAGCACTCTCGCGATATCTTCTGTTGTTTCCCTTTTGCCAAGTTTTATGTCGTCAGGCCCTAAATATATCGCATGACCTCCGAGTTGCGTCATCGCGGTTTCAAAGGCAACGCGCGTTCTCAAAGAAGGCTTCTCAAAGATCATGCCGAGAGTTTTACCTGAAAGCACATCTCTTCTTTCACCGCTGTAAAGTTCATCTTTAAGACGGATCGATGTGTCGATTAACTGATTCAACTCCTCAATCGTTAAATCGTCAATGCTTACAATGCTCTTCCCCTTCATAAGAATCATGACTACTTCCTCCTCATTTTTTTATACTTTGCGCTATTTTCTGTGTGTCTCGCGCTATGACAAGTTCTTCATTTGTAGGAACAACAAGCGCCTTTACCTTTGAATCTTCCGTTGATATTATGGCCTCTTTTCCACGAATGTTGTTTTTTGCATTGTCTATCTTGAGACCCAAAAATTCAAGATAACTGCAAACATCCGCCCTCGTGTAGGGGGAATTTTCGCCGACTCCCGCGGTAAACGCTATCGCATCAACTCCATTCATGGCTGCTGCATAAGCGCCTACGTATTTTGCTATCCTGTAATCGTATATATCAAGAGCAAGTTTTGCAACTTCATTGTGATCTTCGAGAGCCGCATTTTCAATATCTCTCATATCACTACTTAACCCATTCGAAAGCCCGTATGCACCGCTTTCTTTGTTCAAAATGTTGTTTATCTCTTTGTAGGAAAGGCCCTCTTTTTCCTGCAAAAATGTCACAATCGCCGGATCGAGATCTCCCGATCTCGTTCCCATCACAAGACCTTCGAGAGGCGTAAAGCCCATAGAAGTATCAACGCTTTTTCCGTACTTTACAGCTGCAACAGAACTTCCATTTCCTATGTGGCACGTTATTATTTTCAACTCTTCTATTGGTTTCCCAAGGATCTCGGCCGTTCTGCGAGAAACATAAAAGTGTGATGTGCCATGAAAGCCATATCTTCTTATCTTGTATTTTTCATAATACCTTAACGGTATGGCGTAAAGATAGGCCTTTTTCGGCAATGTTTGATGGAATGCTGTATCGAAAGTCCCGACATGAGGAACGTCTGGAAGCAATTCCTTTGCCGCTTTTATTCCCATTATATTTGGAGGATTGTGAAGAGGTGCGAGTTCGATGTTATCCTCAAGCGCCTTCATAACCTTTTCGTCTATCAAAACAGAACCGGAGAAGGTTTCTCCTCCGTGTACTACTCTATGACCGACCGCGTCTATTTCTTTCATCGAATCTATAACACCATAGGTCTTATCTGTAAGAATTTCGAGCACTATCTTTAGAGCAACTCTGTGATCCTTCACAGATTGCTCTTTGACGTGCTTTTGACCATTTAATTTATGGACAAGTCTTGAACCATCGAGACCTATTCTCTCCACTATCCCGCTACACAAAACATTTTCATCTGTCATATCGAATAATTGATATTTCAAAGAAGAACTTCCAGCGTTAATCACCAGGACTTTCAATTTCAACACCTCCGGTTAAGCTTTTCCTGATGATCCAAGTACATCCATTCTTTGAGCCACAACTTTTTTCACAGCCTCTATGGCAGGCTTAAAGAAATTTCTTGGATCTATTTCAGATGGTTTATCGTGAAGCGCCTTTCTCAATTCAGCTATGAACGCAATTCTTAAATCTGTATCGGTATTTATCTTGTTTATTCCATACTTTATAGATTCTTTCAAAACATCAAATGGCACTCCCTTCGCCCCTTCTATTTTTGCTCCATAGGCATTGGCCTTTTGCACGTCTTCTTCAAGAACGCTTGAAGCGCCATGAAGGACAAGCGGTATTTTCGTCATTGCTTTGACCCTTTGGAGTCTTTCAAAATCGAGTTTGGCCTCACCTTTGAATTTAAAAGCACCGTGGCTTGTTCCTATCGCCGGAGCAAGAAAGTCAACACCGGTTTTTTCGACGAAGATCTTTGCTTCATTCGGATCAACAAGCGTCGCGTCTCTTTCGGCAACAGACACGTTATCCTCAACACCGACAAGCCTACCGAGTTCTGCTTCAACCGAGATTCCAGCCGCATGTGCGATTTTTACGACTTCAGATGTTATGGCGAGATTCTCTTCAAATGGTCTTGCAGAGGCATCTATCATGACAGAGGTGAAACCGGCCTTTATCGCTGCCATGACATGATCCATATCATGGCCGTGATCGAGATGAAGGGCAACTGGGACAGGAACATCGTCTGCATATCTTCTTACTATATCAGTAAGTACGTAGGCGCCCTTTCTAAAATCTCCGTTGCCAGCGTAAGCCATGGCTCCTTCACTCGCTTGAATTATGACAGGCGATCTCTTTTCAACGGCGGCAGACATTATACCGGCCAAAAACTCTATGTCGTTGATGTTAAAAGCGCCGACACCATAATATCCTGCGTTTGCTTTGTCAAGAATTTCTTTTGTACTCTTTACATACATTTCATGACCTCCTTCATATGTTAAGATCTACCTTTGGAACGGATTTTACCTCTTCTTCGGCTCTGAAAAGCGGCATTTCTTCGAATTTAAAAAGATTTGCGACTATGTTGGAAGGAAAGACGGCAGTTTTTGTGTTATATCTTGTAACGATGTCGTTGTAGAACTGGCGTGAATAGGCTATCTTATTTTCGGTATCTGTCAACTGTTCCATAAGCATCTGTACATTCTGGTTGGCTTTCAGATCCGGGTACCTTTCGAAAACTGCCAACAGCCTTCCAAGCGCTCCGGTCAATTGATTTTCAGCGTCTATCTTGTCTTTGACATTTCCAGCGCTAATGGCCTTCGATCTTGCCTCGATAACCTTTTGCAACGTTTCCTGCTCATATTTCATGTATCCTTTGGCAGATTCCACGAGATTGGGGATCAAATCATGTCTTCTGTTAAGTTGAACGTCTATTTGAGCCCATGCGTTCTGACCTCTCTTTTTGAGCGTAACAAGAGAGTTATAAGCGGCGATCAGCCACACGACGATGATCACCAGAATTGCAACTACAACAATCCCGATTATCAATCCTAACATTCATTACCCTCCCTTTTATTTATCTCTCGCAAGTTTAAGAGATGTTACTCCATTTTCGAGAGAAAAAATGAAAACAGGCTTATCACTTATAACTCTTTTTGCCATTTCAATGCCATGCCGGTAAGATGTTATAACGACAGCATCAAAGTCCATTTTGTTAAGTTCGGAAAGAGGCCTTATCTGCAATCCTCCTATTTCCTTCCCGATTCTGTTCCCATCTTCATCTATAAAACCTTCAATTTTAATGTCATGATCCTTCATTATCTCGAATGCCATCTCGCCCACATCGCCGGCTCCAAAAAGCACCACCTTTTTCAGATTGTTTGAATGCAGATAGTTCCACACTTGTTCAAAATTTTTCTGCGAATCTTTGTACATTTTCAAAACTTCGCGACTGTAAGAAATGTTAAGAATCATAAGCCTGTTCTTTCCGTCACTTGTAAGATGATATGTCGTGTTTCTTGTCGTTGTGCCTTTTATCTCGACGTATCCCTTTTTTTCGAGATCGAAAAGATATTTGTTAACCATAGGAGGAGTTATACCGCACTTTTCCGCTATTTCTTTCTGTGTCACATGAGGGTTTTCATCTATTTCGGACAGAATTATGAGTTCCTTGTAATCCGGCATAGTTTTAAAAAAACGTAATTTTTCAACCTTCACTAAATCACTCTCCAAAAACGATCATAACATTTTTTGAAAGAAAATATACTTAAATCACGCCGCACAATTCTTAATGCTTTTCAAGCATTAAGAATCATCTGTCAACTGTCTCCGAAACAAAGTGTATTGAAGCGACAACATATCCCTCAGACTTTGTTATCTCAAATTTAAATCCATGGTATTCGCAAAAATCTCTTACCAGTTTTAGACCAGTTCCAAAACCAGAGTGATTGGGAGGCTCTCCTTCGAATTCGTTTGAAATCACAACCCTATTTTGATCGATGCTTATCGAAATCTTCCCTTCAGTCTTTGTGTATTTGACGGCATTCGATAGCAAATTGAAGATTGCCTGTTTAAATCTTCTTTTATCCGCCACGATCGAAACACTTTTGAAATCGGTGAAAAATTTTTGGCTTCTTGACTCAAGAATTGGAATGAAAGATTTGAATATCTCTTCAATTTCAAATCCTGCATCGAATTTCTCTTTGATATAGCTCAGATCATCGCCTTCTATACTTTTCAAGTCTCTCAAAACCTCGGTAATGTGATCTATGTTAAGAAGCATTTTATCAACGATCTCTTTACTGTAAGGCACAATATCGTCCCTCACGGCCTCAAGTTCCATTCTTACAACCGTTAAAGGAGTCATGATCTCGTGATAAACACTTGAAGTCATTGCCTTTCTTGCGAGAGACTTCTCGGACAATTTTTCGGCGAGAGATTCTATATCGGCGGCGAGATCTGTTATCTCAGAAGAAAATTTCACATTCGAAAAATCAGGTTTTTGATTCGATTTTATTCTTTCTATACCCTTAGAGATAGATTTTAGAGAATCGGATATCTTCTTTTGAAAAACCTCCGCTAAAATTATTGATATGGCTAAAGAAGTGCCAAAGGCAATTCCAAAGGATACGAATATTTCTACTGCCGTCTCACGTTTCATTTTTTCTATGTTTTTTAATCTTTGTTCGGAAAAATAAGGATTAAATCCATAAAAATTTTTCCCGTAAGTTCTGGTAAATTTTTCAAATCTATTCTCGAATATCCTCTGCTGGGCAAATACCATCAAAATTCCCATCACCACGACAGGTATAATAACGTAGAGTATAAATTTAGTTGACAGTTTTGGACTTTTCGATCGTATAGCCAAGACCCATCACCGTTTTTATCTCTATTCCGCTGCCTTTTATCTTCTTTCTCATATTTTTTATGGTCGCATCGACTATCCTTTCAGATCTTTCTCCATTCCATACGGCCATGAGCAACTCCTCTCTTTTACAAACCCGCCCATAATTCTTGATCAAAAAGTTCAGGAGTTTAGATTCAACCGGCGTCAGATATATCTTTTTCCCGTCGATTGTCAAACTTCTTCCCCCATCTTCAAAATCAATGACATTATTTCTAATTCTTGAAAAGAAATTGTCTATCTTGGCAAGCAATATCTTGGGAGAAAAAGGCTTTGTTATGTAATCAATGACGCCTAATTTCAAACCATTTAGAATGTCCTCTTCGGAACTCTTGGCAGTTATTATAATCACAGGAATCTCATTCAGATCGGCCATTTGTGCGAGAGACTCGCCACTTATATTTGGAAGCATTAGATCAAGTAGAATCAAATCAAATTTCTCTTTTTTTATGATTTTAGCGGCTTCCATTCCGTCATTCACAAGAACCGTATCGTATTTTTTATTAAGATAAAGGCTAAGTATATCGCCTATGCTTTTATCATCCTCGACAATTAAGATCCTCTCCAAAATAACTCCCCTTTGCAATTGCCATCTTCTTGATTATACTATATCAAATGACACGTCTTTACCATTTGCAGAAACCAGAGATTCTTAAAAGGACTTAAAGTTATTCGATTTTTTGCCGAAAATATGTAAGGAGGGCGTTATCATGATAAAGGTCACTATAAATGGAAATGAGGTCAAAAGCTACGAAAAAAGTGTTAGATTATCCGACATTATATCAGAACTCTATCCTCAAAACAGTGTGCTCGATGATATAAAGATAAATAAAAAGTCATTTCCTATCTCGGAGATAGACAAATGTACCTTAGCCGGAAATGAGACAGTCGATCTTTCTTTTATAACCGTAAGTCAGAGTATTTTAAAGATATCTGAAAGCGCCATGCAATTTCTTGACTGGATAGATGCACAGAACATAGAAGATGATATATTTTCAGTGCTACCACAGATTGTAAGTGGTTTTGAGGTTTTTGAAAGTGCCCTGAATTCTATAAAACAATTAGGGAGAAATTTTGAATCAAAGGAAGACGAAGAAGAAAAGAGCAGGATTTTCATGGAGATAAATTCATTTGTGGCCCTTGAAAATAAAGATGAGACTATCAAAAGGATAAAAAAAGTCTGTGAAATTTACAGAAAAATATTCTCGAAAATACTCGAAACGGAGGGAATATAAATGGATCAATACCTCAAAAGCGCTATACTAACGGCAAGTCCCGCAAAATTGATAGAAATGCTTTACGATCAGATAATCGAATTAATACAAAAGGCAATTGTAAACATAGAAAACAACGAAAAAAGAAATAATATCCTTTTGAGGGCCCAGGACATGATAGTATATTTGATGTCCATCTTAGACGATCAGAAAGGTGGCCAGATAGCAAAAAACCTCAGGGAACTGTATGATTTTGTTTACAGGGAACTCGTAGAAGGGAATATCCACAAAGATCCAAAAAAATTAGAGGAAGCAATGGCAATAATGAAAGAACTTCTCGAGACCTGGAAAGAAGTGGAAAAAAAGGCCGGCCAAAAATCAAATGTTAATTTCGAACTTTCCGTATGATTGCCGAAAACTGAATGGCATTTTTTGCGGCCTGGCCATTGTGGCAATTGTTGAAGAAAACATATATGGGCTCGGGGGTATCTAAAACATTTTTTGCAAGTTGAAATAATTCCTCTTCGCTGTACATGTAATCGTATCTTCTCATTTCATCAGTAAACCAATTCACGTTTCTTCCATGAAAACGGAAGTAGGATATCTTTCCGAATGGCTTTTCATTCATCTTCAGCCCTCTTATTTTTGGTAGATCAACTCCGATGATCGAGATATCATGTTTAACAAGCATCTCAAAGATTTCGGGATCATTCCATAGATCATTTCTGAATTCGATAACAAGCGGAACATCGACGATATCTTTGAGTTTTAAAAGATACTCTACAGATTCTCTGGATCTTTTAAACGAATACGGAAATTGTCCTATAAGACATCCGAATTTTTTATCTTCGATAAGAGGCCTTATACCATCTAAAAATTTGAGATAAAGTGATTTCAAATCCTGATCATATTCATGAGTAAAACTTTTATGCAATTTCACACAAAATGAGAAATCCTGATCGGTCTTTTGCGAAAGCGCGCTCATTGTCTTCGGGTACGGCATAGAATAATAAGTGAAGTTAATCTCGACAGCATCAAAGCCCAATTTCAAGTATTCCGAAAACATATTTTCTTTTTTTGTATTTTCCGGATAAACATTTCCAATCCAGTCCGGAAATGAGAATCCGCTTGTTCCTATCTTCATAAATCACCCCTTAATGTCTCAAACCAGAAACACTTCAGGTAATCTGTCTCCGGCATTGAAAGTAAAGTGGGATGATCGGCAGGTAATCCCGTCCATCCAAGAGGCCTTACGATCAAATTCTTCTTTTGAGATGAATTTAGAATAACCTTTTCCATCATTGCTCTATCTATGTTGTAAGCGCAGGAACATAAACATACCCTTCCCTTTTCTTTTACGTGATCGAATATCTCCTCCGTTAATCTTGAAAGTAAATCAAATGCCTTTTGCTTCTCTTCTTTTCTCTTTATCAAAGAAGGAGGATCTGCTACGATGATATCGTAAGATCCAAGATCCTTCAGGTTAAAAGCGTCTCCTTTTAAAAAATTAACCTCTAAACCGTTCATGACGGCATTTTGCCTTCCTACCTCGAGATCGACCTCTGAAAGATCGATAGCATCAACCCTCATTCCTGCCCTTGCAAGGTTTAGAGCGAAACCACCCGTATAGGTAAAAAGATCAAGTGCAATTTCGCCAAGAGCAAATTCCCGCGCGAATTTCCTCGAATCCCTTTGATCGTAGAAAAATCCGGTTTTTTGCCCTCTCACAACATCGACGAGAAATTTAAGACCATTTTCCTCGACAACCACAGGCTGTGGAATTTTGCCGTAAAGTAATCCCTTTTCTCTTGATAATCCTTCTTCAGGAAGTGATTCAAAATCGCTTCTTTCGTACACGGTCGATGGAGAATAAAGATCGACAAGAGCATTTAATATCGAATCCTTTATTTTCTCAAGAGCCACAGATCTTATCTGAATAACCATTAAATCACCAAATCTGTCGACCACAAGGCCCGGTAATAGATCGCCTTCCGAATTTATCTCGCGTCTGAACTTTGAAAATCCTTCTCTTCTTTTTAAAGCCAGACTAAATCTTTTCCTGAAAAAATCTTCGTTTATTTCTTCATCCTTAGAGGTGAGAAATTTTACAACGTTTTTTGATCTTCCGTTGTAAAGGCCGCGACCTACAAAGTTGTTTCCATAAAAAAGATTGGCAATTCCTGACTCGCTATCAGCGATAATCTCTGCAACTTCATCGGAGAAGATCCACAAATGCTTCCTTAATATCTTTTCCATTCCTCTTTTATTCAATCTAATTACGATCATATTTCCCCTTCTAAAAGGTCATGCGCCACCGTGTACCTGTGTCCTCTTGTCGAAATGTAAAGACCGTCGAGAGAATTTTTTTCGAGAATCCGCAAAAGCAGAAATAATCCAGAAATTATTATTTTTTCTCTTCCAATTTCCATTCCCTTAAGCGAAGAAATTTCGTCAATCGTCATTTCTTTCATTCTTTCAAAAAGAGATTTAAGAGTTTCGAATTTCAAAAATTTACCGTGAATTACCAACGGATCGAATTCTTTCTCCTCCACAATGCACGCGATCGTTGTACCTGTACCGCCTATCGAAACCAGCGGTTTAGCAGGCAGATCAAGATATGGGTCTAACTCTCTGAAATTATCCAGTTGATCTCCGACGGGATATCTTTTTATGAATCTGTCAGTTATAAAGATCGCGCCCATTGGAAGACTTCTGAAAATGAAATCTTTGTCTTTCCACGCGATCTCAAAACTGCCGCCTCCTATGTCCACAACTACGGGATCGAAGTTGAATTTATCGTCCTCGACGACAGATCTGAAAGAAAAAAAAGACTCTTCTTTGCGTGTCAGAATAAGCGATTTATCGAAGCCTTCAGACAAAATATCAAAGTATTTTCTATCAATTCTCCTAAAGATTTCGCTTCCGGTGATCATAGTCTTATCGACGGAATTAGCATCGCAGATAGACCTGTACTCTTTGACAACTGCCAGCGCCTTTTCAAAATTTTCTTGTCTGATCCTCCCATTCTCAAGGTGGCCAAGGCCAACTATTCGAGACGTATCGAAAAAATAATTTATTCTGCCATCTTTTTTCTCAGCCATCAAAAGCAAAAAAGAATTACTTCCGGCATCCACAACGCCTACTTTCATTTTCTCACCTTTTATAAAACTAAAGCGACCTGTCTGGTCGCTATTTGGTGAGCGCGGCAGGAATTGAACCTGCTACCTCTTCCGCGTCAAGGAAGCGCTCTACCATCTGAGCTACGCGCTCTTTAACACAGTTAATTGTACCATATATTTTCGAACAGATCAACTACTTAGATCAAAAAGCAAAGTTTAAACCCGTCGACACTTCCACCACAGGCAATGAAAGAGGGAAGGTAGATCCTATTTGAGAAGATGTCGGAACGGAAACCATCATCACTCTCAAAGCACCCCTTATATATCCTTCAAAACCGCTAACGATCGGAAAGATGTAGCCGGCATTTATTCCCACGATGGGCGAGACTCCACTTGATTGAACAAAATTTGAAATAACGCCAAAGTCTGCTCCGACAAACCTTTGAAAATCACCGGATGTAGACATGTAAGTTGTATATCTGATACCGGCAAGGGCAAGTAGGGCCGCACTTTGAGTTGAAGAGGAAGTTATATAGCCCATCTGCTGGGTCAAAATAGACCCGATCTGACCGGTTAAGGACAGGTTACTCGAAATAGGAAAGGCAAAGGAGGTGTTAACAGTTGGAAGCGCAACGCCAGATGTCCAGAAAGATGCTACCTCAACTCCTCCTCCAATTTGAAAACTGAAAGCAAAGGCAAATCCAGCAAGAATAACGATCATCAGAAACAGTGTAAAGATTTTCATTTCAAGCACCATCCTTAATTCACTTTTTTTAATTATATCATAATTATGTTCCTTCGGATATTCCAAGTGATTTCAACTTAGATCTGTAAATGTCTAAAATATCTGTCATGGTTATTATTCCGAGAAAAGCGCCGTTAAGCACAACAGGCACCCATGTACTTTTATTGGTATTCATTATCTCCCATGCCTCTTCAAGAGTAGAATTTGGCCTTACGGAAGCAACGCCGGTTTTCATGAAAGTTCTTACCTTTCCTTCATTTAATTGGTAAATATCGTACATGTAGATCGCCCCGAGAAAATGTCCCTGATTTGATACGGCAAGAGAGGAGATAGAATTTTGAGTCATCAGAGCCTTCGCTTCTTTTACGTCCGCTTCGGGATTGATAGAAAGATTCCTGAGGTTTTCTATATCTGTAACCTTAAGGCTTGTTAAAACGGGTACGTTATATTCACCGGCATGGGCAGGCGAGTCCTTTCTTGTTGGAACCTGAGCACGATATATCGTGTAATTTCCAGATACAAGGTAAGATATAGAAACTGCTATCATTTCGGCCGGCAATAGTTGAAGCCCTCCTGTCATTTCCACAACCATCAGTATAACGGAAACTGGAATTTTTGCCGCTGCGCCGTAAAAGGCTAACATGCCAACAATCACGAATGGTGCTATCGTAGGCACCTGGGCTGGAAAAATAAAATGAAAAATAATTCCTATATCTGCACCTATGAAAGCACCTGTAAAGATGCCCGGCGCGAATAATCCTCCACTTCCACCTGATCCGACTGTCATAGATGTTGCAAAGATCTTGATAAATGGCATCGCAAAAAGTACAAATAAAACCGGCATTCCAAAAGTTGGAAACAAATTAAATTTTTGATCCATCAAAATTTGGACCCATCCATAACCGCTCGCCATGATCTCGGGAAACAGCAAAGCGATCAGACCGGTCACCGCGGCACCTATTGCCGGTTTGAAATACCTGTTAACCTTCCATTCAGAAAATCTATTCTGAACATAATAAAAGCATTTTGGATAAAGTATGGCCATTAAACCCGCAACTATTCCCAACACGGCATACATGGGCAATCTTACCGGATTGAAGGGAGCCAAATAATACCCAAAGATCGGAGTAAAGCCATAAAAAATGCCAAGAATAGAGTATCCCGTTGCCGATGCCACTATGGCAGGATATATAACGTCGGGCTCGAAATCCCTTTTGTAAAGTATTTCTGCGGCTATAAGTGCTCCGGCAATCGGAGACTTAAAGATCGTCCCTATACCAGCGCCTATGCCTATTGCAACCATCCTTCTTCTGTCCTCAGAATTCAGTTTCAAAATATCCGCGACCATCGCACTGAGGCCGGCCGAAATCTGGGAACTCGGCCCTTCCCTTCCAGCGCTTCCTCCAGACCCTATGACAAGGGCCGAGGCCACAAGTTTTATGGGTACAACGCGCCATCTTATCTTCCCTTGCTTTTGATGGTACGCCTCTATAGCTTTACTGTCCCCTTCGGCTTCGGGAGCGAATTTGTAAACTAAAAGGGATGATAAAAATGCGCCCACCATCACGACTAAGGGAATAAGATATATCCTATCGGCAGAATAATTAAGAATACCACCATCGCTTATCGTGCGTGGAATTCGCATTCCCAAAAGATAACCAAGAAAGAATTTTTCCGAAAGTTCGACGGAGTAATAAAGTAGAGTAGATGCGAATCCGCTCAAGACGCCTATTATCACTCCGAGTATAAGCCACTTGGTAAAATAAGGAAGATTCGATATCTTAAAATGAAATTTCTTTGCGAATTTCATAACCTAACCTCTAATAACAAGGATCGTCATATCGTCATGTTGCACGGTAGATTGAGAAAACATTTTTACATCTTCTAAAAGCAATTTGACTATTTCGGCTGGAGATTTACTACTTAATTCCACGATTTTTTTGAACAGCCTTTCAAGACCATACTCTTCATTTTTATCATTTCTCGCCTCGGGAAATCCGTCTGTGTACATAACAAGCAAATCATTCTCGGAAAGTTTGACATTTTTCGGAATGTAAAAATCGTCATTTTCGATAACTCCAAAGGGGGGATTTTCGGATTCAAGCAATTTGATCTTCCCGTTGCTAAAGATGAATACGGGATCGTGACCCGCATTCACATATTCGAAAGTTTTGCTTCGTGGATCAAAGATGCCTATTACAGCGGTTACAAACCTATCTTCGGAAAGTTCCTCGCACATTAAATGATTCAAAAGGGTGGCTATTTCATGAAGGTCAGATTTCGAACTTAGACTTTTGAGATAACTTCTGAACATACTCATCATTATGGCCGCTCCTATACCTTTTCCAGAAACATCGGCAACGGTCAAAAAAAGTTTGTCATTCCTTTCAAAGGCGTCGTAATAATCTCCTCCTATCTCTCTTGCAGGCAAGGAGGCTCCCCATATTTTGTAATCGGGAGGAAAAGTATGTGGAAAAAGGTTATACTGAATATCACGCGCTATCGCGAGTTCTTTTTCTATCATCGCACGCTTCATTTCATTTTTGAAATAACTGTAATTGCTCAAAGCGAGTTTCAGTTGCTTTGAAGTGGCTTCTACAAGTTTTCTGTCTGCTGCACTAAAAAAGGTACCATTTTCTTTTCCCATACACACAAAGGCACCGTTGAATTCTTCGCCGGACTGGATGGGAATTACCATAAGCGGTATTGAATCATTCATGATGACGGATTTAGATGTTAATATGTAAGATTTAAAAAATTCTTTTGTATTTTTGGCATTAGGTGTAGAAAATTCGAATTCATTTCCTTCATCGAAAAGAAAGAGGGAAATTTCTCGAGCCATTATGTTTTTCTCGATGACATCAACTATCTCCAAAGCAACTTTGAATGGATTTATATCCCTTGAAAGGATATTCGTTATTTCAAGAAGAGCCGAAAGCAAATCGTAGGTATTTGAAATTTCTTCGAGATTTTGTTCGAGAATTAATGTCGATTCTTCTATTTCTTTTTTGTACTTTTTTATCTCATCTATGGCTTTTTTGAAAATTTCAATTATACGATCGGAATCGATATATTCGAGATTTGGAAAGTTGTACCATCCGGCATCGCGGGAATAATTCAAAAGTTCGCCATATATGCTTCGCAGATCGACCTTCTCATCTTGATGCAAGTCTTACCACCGCCTCTACAAGGGCTTTGGGACTGAAGGGTTTTGTCATGAATTCTTCCGCTCCGAGTTTTTTCGCCCTTTCTAAATCGGTATCTCCTCCTTTTGCAGTCAGCACTATGAACTTTACCGTGTTCAATTGAGGATCCTTCTTTACCTTTTCGAGCACCTGAAAACCGTCCAATTTCGGCATCATTATGTCCAAAATAACGACATCAGGCTTTACCTCGATTATCTTCTCAATGCCCATAAGTCCATCCATCGCTTCATGAACTTCAAAGCCGGCTCTCGAGAGATTGAAGATGGCTATTTTTCTTAAAACGTCCGAATCATCCACAACGAGCACTTTCGCCATTGAAAGTCTCCTTAAAGACAACGCTTTCTCTTAAAGTAAGGTACTGACCGTATGCGTTGATTCTTGGAGAGGAAGAATTGAAAGCGACGAAAAAACTTGTTTTCCATATTTTACCATATTTTTCAAACTTCCAGTCTTCGGAAGTTTTAGGCTCTTCTAAGAAAATTAATGAAAAAACGTATCCTTTTATGGATCTGCCAAGTTCGAATTTCTCTGAAACCTTGCAAATTCTGTAAACTTCAAATCCATGTGGAGAGAGTGAGTTTATCTGTGAGATGAATTTCTCACCTATTTCCTCATCGGTAGATATCAAAAAAAGCCCCGCTTTGTCTATTATACCAGTTGGTAATGCCTGACCAAATGAGAGTTTCAGTCTTTGGTGGAAACCTTCGGTCATTTTCAGATTCATTCCGGTTCTTCTCAGAATCCTTTCGATCATTCTCATCGTTTCATGATTCGAAAGGAATCTCAAAAGCCCGTATTTTTTGTAAAAGAAAAGATATTTCATTCTCTAACCCCGTAGATCACATTCTCAATTCCAAAATTCGGACATACGCCACACCCGGTGCATCCATTCCTGCAATCGATTGTGAGATCTCCTCTTAAGGCCTTTAGATATTCTGCCCATAAAAAACCCTTTGATATTCCGGAATCGATAAAATCCCACGGAAATTCATCTTTGAAACGCTTTTTTCCCATAATATGATCGATATCCACGCTGTATTCTTCAAAAAGATCCATCCATCTTTGCGCGTTGAAAAATTCGTCCCAGTCGGCGAATATCAAGTCTCTTTTCTCTGCTTCCTCTATCGCATAAGAAAGTTCTCGCCCCCCTCTCGATAGAACACCTTCAATGAGAGCCTTGTGAGGATCTGTGAAGTTCAACTTTGCAAATCTATTTGTCCAGTTCAAAAGTTTGAACTTTCTGACGGCCTCATCCGGCATTATCTGCGATTCAAATTGAAACGGAGTGTGGGGCTTTGGAACAAAGACGCCTATTGTCGCCGAAAGATCGTAGAAGCCTAACCGTTTTATCCTGTCTATAAGATTGCCTATACTTCGAACATCCTCGTCAGTCTCTGTCGGCAGGCCTATCATGAAATAGAGCTTTATTCTCCTCCATCCGTTATCTACAGCGAGTTTTGCGGCAGACAAAATATCTTCCTCACTTATGCCCTTGTTTATGACGTTTCTAAGTCTTTGAGTTCCCGCCTCAGGTGCTATGGTTATACCGCTTTTTCTGACACTTTCCACAGCCCTTGCTATCTCAACCGTCAAAGAGTTGGCCCTCGTAGAAGGTATGGAAAGAGAGGTATACGGAATCTCCCTCAAAGAAGAAACTATCTCTCTTATCTGGCTGTGATCCGCGCTGCTCAAAGAAAGAAGGCTTAATTCCTCGTACCCTGTCTGCTTTATCGCTTCAAAGGAGATATCCAAAATTTCACCAGTGCTTCTTTCCCTTACCGGCCTGTATATCATTCCTGCCTGGCAAAACCTACAACCATTTGTACATCCTCTCATTATCTCGACAACGGCCCTGTCATGAACTATTTCGGTGTAGGGAAGAATCTGGCGTGTCGGTGCCCATGATCTTTTTAAATTGCGAACAACCCTCTTTCTTACTTGTTTATTGATGGAAGGGACGTAAACCCCTTCTATGTTCGAAAGTTTTCTAAGTTTATCGGCCCGGTCATTCCCCGATCTTATCGCTTCGAGCATCTCGACGATTCCCTCTTCGCCGTCTCCAATCAAAAACGCATCTATGAAGTCCTCAATCGGGGCCGGATTGAAAGTGCATGGCCCTCCTGCTATTATAATGGGCGATTCTTCTCCCCTTTGAGCGCTTCTTATAGGTATATTTGCAAGTCTGAGAGCTCTTAAAACATTGGTGTAGGACATTTCATACTGGAGCGTAAAGCCAACAACATCAAACTGATCAAGAGGCGTATAGGATTCGTAAGAGTAAAGAGGGATAGACCTGTTTTGCATCTCTTTCTGCATATCTGGCCATGGTAAATAAGATCTTTCGCATTTTGCGAAATCGAGATCATTTACTATGTCGTAAAGGATCTTGACCCCAAAATGCGACATTCCGACATCGTAAAGATCGGGAAAAACAAGGCACACAGAAAATGGCGCATCTTTTTTTACCGAATTGTATTCATTTCCTATATATCTGCTGGGCTTTTCGACTTTATCAAGTATGCCGACAAGTGATTTTAAAACGCTTGGATGTTTTTTGTTATTCACCGTTCACTTCTCACTTATTTCTTCTCTTCTGTCTGCCCTTTCAGTTCTTCTTACTTTGGACGTCAATCTGTTGGACCACTTACCGCATCTGTCTCCCCAATACGCTATGGTCTCTCCGTTTTCTATGACTTCGTAGACCTCACAATTATTTGCGCACCCATCGCAGTAGAAAACCCTGGTTTTGTGCTCGAGTTCTGTCACTTTGAAACCTTTGAAATTCGTCCTCTGACCTGTTATTTCGATCTCTCTTTTTGCGAGCATCGCAACGCCCCATGCTCCCATGAGTTTGTTGTTCTTCGGTACTATAACCTCGGCTCCCACGGCATTTTCGAAGGCCTTAACTATGCCTATATTTTCAGAAACTCCACCCTGAAAAACGAATTTTGGAAGCAACTCCTTTCCACGGGCAAGGTTGTTAAGATAATTTCTCACCAGACTTTCGGCAAGTCCCGCTATTATATCTTCAGGAGTTGCGCCCATCTGCTGTTTATGAATCATATCTGATTCGGCAAAAACAGTGCACCTTCCCGCTATTCTAACTGGATTTGTGGCGCGAAGCGCGTATTCACCGAATTGTTCTATACCAATACCGATTCTCTCTGCCTGATGATCGAGAAAAGATCCTGTTCCGGCGGCGCAAACAGTGTTCATAGCAAAATCCGTGACCGCGCCATTTCTTATAAAAATTATCTTCGAATCCTGTCCTCCTATCTCGAAGATAGTCGAAACATCTGGCACCTCATGGATAGCCGCGTAAGCGTGTGCTGAGATCTCATTCTTTATGATATCTGCTCCTACGACAACACCGGCAAGTTGTCTTCCGCTTCCCGTCGTTCCAACGGCTATAACCTCTATATCTCCGTATTTCGAAGAAATAACATTGTAGGCCTCTATCATTCCTGCCTTTATAGTATCTATCGGATTTCCCTTAGTTCTGATGTAGAGACCTTCTACTATCTCATCGTTTTCATCTATAAAAACGACCTTTGTCGTCACAGAACCTATATCTATTCCCAAAGCAACTCTTTTTGACATTTTCTCACCTCTAACCTTCGACCGTTACGGATTCTTTCTTCTCTTCTTTCTTCATCTGCCTTCTACTCTTTATCATGTCAACGAAGGCCTCGAGTCTCGTCACAAATCCAGCCTCACCCGTCTGTTCATCAAATGCGAGACTCAATACAGGTATATCGTAATCTTCGCTTACCTTTGTAAGGATTTCTTTTGCGGCCGTTTCTGGCAAGCATCCAAATGGCTGGGCCTGAATAACGCCGTCATATCCGGCCTTCTTGTAAAGTATCGTGTTCATTATACTTTCCTGACCATCTCCACCTATAAAGAAGTCAAGATATCCTTTGTTAACCTCTAACATATGGGCTTTATGTGACTTTACCTTTATAATTCTATCGAGACTCCAGTTCGTAACTCTCAAAGATCTGTCAACGTCTACTCCCATGTAGGCCAATTTCTTTTCTATATCAAGGTTGTTGCTGTAATCCATCAATATGTAAGCCTCTCCAACAAGGCCTATTTTGGGAAGATCATCGCGCTCGACATGGGGATTTTTTTCCATCTTCTCAAGTTCCTCATTCAAAATCTTCTTTATGGATTTAACTTTATTCGGAGCATTTCTTATCCTTTCGACTGCCGCATTGAAAATCTTTTCCGTCGATCCGGTAACCTTTTCTCGTGGAATAAGATAGTAGAGTTTTTTCTCGAGTTGTTCGAGTGCGTAAACCTTCCATCCTGCTATGACAAAGGCTTTGACAATTGTCCACGGTGCGTGCCATCCTGTAAGTTTTATGAGTTTTTTAAAGAATCTTGGAATTCCTTTGTAAAGTGGCGGATAAATCCCTTCGATGTTAACTATTTCGAAATTTGTAAATCCTTTGTCTCTCAATATCTTGTAATACAAAGGACTGTAATATCCAAACCTGCATGGTCCGTAACTTTCAAGCGAGACTACCTTGAAATATCTGTCCGGATTTTTCTCAAGTACCCTCTCAAACTGACCTAACAATATTTTAAATGGAAAGCACATGTATTCTGGCGAATTGGAAACGCCTTCCTTTATGGTTTCGGTGTTTGTAGGCTCGGGTATTATAACGTCGTATCCGAGTATTTTAAAGAAACTCTCAAACGCTGCGTACGTGTACCCCATCCTCGGTACCGTGTAAGTTATTTTCTTGCGAGACAAGACCATCACCTCTTTTCACACGTATTAAATCGATGAACGCCTCTATTCTCGTCGCAAGACCCGCATCTCCAGTTTGCTCATCGACTATTATGTGCATGACAGGTTTTCCAATCTCTTTCGAATAAAGATCAAGCAATTTTTGATATATAGAACTTATGCCACAGTTGAAAGATGATATGCTTATTATTCCATCTATGTCCGACGAATCTATGTAGTACATCCCTCCCTTTGCCGCGGCATTTGCCTGATACCAGAAAAGATCCTTTATCATGTATTTTGAATAATGCCTGTAGACTTTTGGATCTAACATATCTGTCGTCACTATTCCAACTCCTGAATCTTCAAGTTTTGATATAACGTCTCCATTTGTAAAGGTATCATAGACATCGTAAGGAAAGCCTGCAAGCGCGACTGTATATCTTTTCTTTTCAACGGGTTTCTTTATAAGTTCCTCGAGATTTTTTATGTATTTTACAACCTCCAAGAAGGTATGACCAGATCTTAAAGCCTTTGTAGCGAGATCCTGATATTTTATGCCAACCTTTGCAGCCTTTTTTACCCTTTCTTCGGTATCTCCAAGTTTTCTTCCTATCTCTTCAAAAGCATCGATGATAAGTTTGTCTCCCTGCCTTGTGTAAAATGTTGCCGTCAAAATTCTATCCGCGTCGTTAACAAAGGCACTTTTCATAAGATCGGGAAGTGCGGCAAGCTTTGGACAGGTGTATTTATATTTTTCTTCGCTTGCGATTCTCGGAACGAAGACAAAGTCCAAATCTTTTTTATTTAGAAGGTATTTGACATGACCATGGAATACCTTAACGGAAATACATATATCATCAACTGAATGTGAAACTCCCAAATTTATGATCTCTTTGTTCGTCGGAATAGAAAGTCTTATTTCATGACCAAGAGACGAAAAAAATCCATACCACATCGGATAATATACGTAAAAATACAACGCTCTCGGAATTCCTATCTTCAATCTCTACCACCTCTATTCACAAACACAGGAATATTTTACCATAAAGTCAATTAAAAAAATAAAGGGCGTATTTAACGCCCTTTATTTTTTTGTTAACTTTTAATGTCCGCTCTGGGCAGCAAGATTCCAAAGGTACATGAATTGTTCTAAGGATCCTCCGCCTATCTTTCCGGTCTTCGGAACTCCTATATCGTATTTGGCTATAGTTTGAGAAGAAGGATTCGTCTGCTGCATAGCATTCACCAACATATTCCAGTCTGTCATGTTAACGTATCCATCGTTGTTGAAATCAGCGGCAGACCAGACTGTGTTATTCGTTTTGAATATTGGAACAAAGAACCAGTTACCGTAAGATTCAAATTTCCACGCTGGGACATTTCCGGAAGCGTATTCCTGAGGAGTCACCCATGGCTGCAGCCAGTATCCATTCATGCCCCAACTCGAGCCCCATGAATTTCTAACTATCCATACATTGTATGTCTGTCCATTGGACGCAACGTAATTGTCTATCCATCCAACTATCTGGACGGCATGACCGCCCTCATAAGGATTCGAACTGGATCCCGGGTTCACAGGAACGTAGACGCCGCTTTGATAGCCAAAGAAATCTGCCGGTACCGAGTAAGAAACGCTGACAGATCCGTATTTCATTATCATCGTCTTTATTGCATCTATATACTGATTGTAACTAACGTTGTAATAGTATGCCTCTTCAGGAGCGCTGAGCAACAAAAGTGTGCCCTGCGAATAAATCAAATCTTTTTGCCAATTTGGATTTTGGGGATCCCACTCTATCCACGGAGAATTTTCATAGGATATCGTCGGGAAATCAGTGGCAGGAGGTATTCCATACCTTATTGCATTGTACATTGAGAAGTACTGGTTTCCTCCCGCGTCGAAGTTGGAATCCTGAATTACCCAGCCGTTGGCGGCAATAAGAAGGTTCCAATCAATATCGTGGTACGCAACAAACTGGGTTGAAAGAACAGGGATATTTGAATACGGTACAACTCCCTGCATTGCGAGAGCCGTTTCAAAGGTTTCAGTCGTGGAAAAGGCCCAGCATGTGCCATGATATCCCTGATCTTTGACGGGCGTAACGTAAGAGATGCCGGGATATTGCACGAATTGATTGCTGAGATCGTAAGCGGTGGGCAGATTGGATGCGTCCATCGTCAATGGGTTGAACATCGTGTAGGATCCCATAAGCATATCGTCAGTCGTTGTCAGTTTCTTTGCCTTCGATAAAATGGCGTTAACGAAATCCTTTGGAAGCGGTCGCCACCCGTTCATAACAGACAACTGCTCTATCGTCTTCCCGCTAAA
>PNIW01000097.1 GCA_002878315.1 Mesoaciditoga sp.
AGGGTAGAGAAGGAATACCTTCCGATATACGAAAAGTACGGAATGGGATTGACAACTTTCAGCCCTCTTGCCTCAGGAATTCTTACCGGCAAATACAACGAAGGTATTCCAAAGGGGAGCAGACTCGATGTCTTTCCCGATCTAAGAAAACGCTTTGAAGAAGACGGCCGTTTTTCAAAAGAGAGAATTGAAAAGGTAAAATCACTTGAAAAAATTGCGAAATCTTTAAACGTAAAACTTTCACAACTCGCAATAGCGTGGGTTTTAAAGAATGATCATGTGAGTAGCGTGCTTTTGGGAGTAAGCAACACAGATCAGTTCAAAGAAAATTTGGCCGCCACCGAGATAAAGTACAAATTGACAGATGATATAATGAGGGAAATAGACAGAATCTTATGAAATACTTTCTTGCCACCCGCCCGTATGTCGTAAGCGCAAGTTTGGTTCCATTTACAATAGGCGCGTTGCTCGCTTTAAAGGAAGGGCATTTTTCTTTAATTCTGTACATTTTGGGGGGCCTTTCTTTGGCTTTGATGCATTTAGCCTCTAACAGCGCGAATGATTATTTTGACTACAAACATGGCATAGACAGGCCCGGCACATTTGGATCGAGCGGAAGCAGGCTTTTGATAAATGGCAAGATAACGTTAAAAGAAGAAAAATATGTCATGATAACAACCTTTGCGCTTGCAATCCTTTTTGGAATAATAACAGTGCTGCTTTCGACGCCTTACATATTGATTTTCGGTGCGCTTGGATTAGCAGGCGGATATTTTTATACGGCCGATCCGGTTAATTTAAAGTATCATGGCCTTTCTGTCCCGTCGATTTTTGTGGTATACGGAATTTTGATAACTCTCGGCGGTTATTTTTTGATGGCTCGGGCGCTTTCTTTTAACGCGCTTTTATTTGCCGTGATTATAGGTCTGCCCGTTACAAACATTGTGTTAGCGAATGAAATAAGAGATACCCAAAATGACAAGGTCGTCGGAATAAAATCCCTCACCCTCGTCTTTGGGGATATAGCCGGATCTGTAACTTATCTGGTCTTCACATTTTTACAGTTTGTCTTAGCAATTTACGCTATCTGCATAAAGGACATATCAATCTGGTCTTTGATCTCTTTCGCTTCGATTCCTCTATACGTGAGAATTATAGTGAAACTTTTCTCAAAATCGTATGGTAAAATAAGTGGTAAAGAAATAATGAACATAGACGTAGAAAGTTCAAATGCGATGTTGATCTTTGGAATAGGAATAATGATCGGTCTAATATAAAAGGAAGTGCGCAATGTCTAAAATAGTTGTTGTTGGTGGAGGATTTGGAGGAGTTGAGTTCATTCAAAGAATTTCCAAAATGTCCAAAAACGTAGACATAACGCTTTTCGAAAGGGAAGGGGATCAAACCTTTAGAACCGAATTGCACAAATTCGCGTGTGAAAGAATCCCGCCCGAGGCTATAAAAATACCTCTGTCAAAGATCCTTCCGCCTAACGTTAAACTCGAAAAAGTAGCCATAGATAAAGTAGATCTAAAAGGTCAAAAGGTTTTTGCCAATGGCAAATCTTACGATTACGACTTTTTAGTTGTGGCGGCTGGAAGCGATCCAAATTTCTTTGGGATACCAGGAATGAAAGAAAATGCGCTCTCCTTCTGGACTATAGATGACGCTGTAAAGATAAATTCTCGAATAAAGCAGATCTTCAAAGACGTGAAACAAATTCAAGATCCGGCCGAAAGGCAGAAAATGCTTACGATAGTCGTTGGCGGCGGTGGCTTTACCGGCGTTGAACTTATGGGAGAACTTATGGAATGGGTCAACAAATTGTGCAAAGAAAACGGTATATTAAGAAAATCCGTTAAGTTGATGATAGTCGAGGCTTTGCCGAGGATCCTTCCGAATATAGAAAAAGAAGAAGTTGTAAATAAAGCCATAAAGTACATGAATGAGCATGGCGTTGAAATAAAGACCAATTCGATGATAGTAAATGTCACGTCCGAAGGTCTGACCCTGAAATCCGGAGACTTTATTCCTACAAAAACGCTTATCTGGTCTGGCGGCGTTCAGGCCAACTCATTCAGTAATTTGCTGGATTTGCAAAAGGATAAAAGGGGAAGAATAATAGTCAACGAATATATGGAAACATCCGATCCACACGTTTATGCCATAGGAGACATAGCCTCCTATGTCGACAAATCGAACAAGCCGATGCCTGGCCTTGTCGAATCAGCGATGCAATCGGCAGAAATAGCGGCTCACAATATCGTTGCTACGATAAATGGAAAAGAAAAAAGGCCACTTAATCTTAACCTCCACGGCAACATAGTCTACATAGGCAAAAAGTACGGAGTCGCAAACATAAAATCAATCGGGACTTTCGCAGGCTATAGGGCAATAATCTTGAAGCATCTTGTAAACATGCAACATATGTTCCATGCCGGTGGATTCTGGCTTATGTGGAAGTATGTAAAAGAACAAATACTCTGATGACTTGATTCAAAAAAAGCATTTGATACTTTCTCCATACTTTTGAGCGTATTTTATTAAGTAAAAATTCTCCCACCAATTATAAAGGCGGGAGAATTGTTATTCGGGTAGTTATAGTCTCAGGCAAATAACTTTTTCGTTATTTCTGCAACTCTTTTGCCTTGGGCGCGGGCTATTTTCAGTTCGATCTCGCTTATTTTCCTGTCTGATCCGGTTATCGTCGAAGCACCGTAAGGACTTCCACCGGATATGTTGCCTATATAACTCAATTCAGGTACAGTGTAAGGAATGCCTACCAAAATCATTCCATGGTGCAAAAGGACCGTGTGAAAATTCAAGATCGTCGATTCCTGGCCGCCATGTTGTGTCTGAGATGAGGTAAAGACACTTCCAATCTTACCTGCAAGAGTGCCCTTTGAAAATAAAGGCCCTGTCGAATCAAGGAATTCCTTCATCTGCGCGCTCATCATTCCAAACCTTGTTGGGGTTCCAAAGATGATGCCATCTGCTTCAGATAAATTATCAAGAGTTGCCACCGGAACGTGTTCAAACGCTTTCTTTGCCTCCGTCGCGTGCATTGCCTCTATTATGTTAGGCGGTAAAAGTTCTTCGACCTGATAAATTCCCACCTCAATTCCTTCAACTTCCTTTGCGCCTTCTGCCTCGGCAAGCGCGAGTTGATAAATATGACCATAAATACTGTGAAAAATTATATTCACCTTTACATTCTTCATCTCAATTCACCTTTCTTTTTAGAATTAACAAAGCAGGGCATTTGCCCTGCTTATCATAACCTTGAACCGTATATAGCGATTTTTATAAGATTTTCTATCATAACTCTGTGAGCAATATCTTTCTTGCAGATCCTGTCAGCCAATTCTTCAATGTTGTTCTTTTTCATCTTTAAGGCCTCCTACGCTTTCAACTGCTCTTTGATTCTATTCTATACCTTTTTAGTCTACTTTGTCAAGATCAATTTTTGTCTTCTTCAATAAAAGTAATTCAGCCTACGATATCAATATGGCATTATAGAGATCACTGTGGATATAGTCCCAGATAGGAAATATCATGATCATCTATGGTAAAATTTATGTATAGCGGAAAGGAGCATTTCAAATGAAGAAAATTCGAATTTTGCTCGGTTCTTGTGGTGGATTGACAGGTTTATACC